>NZ_AKIM01000023.1:0-25580 GCF_000300695.1 Italian clover phyllody phytoplasma str. MA1 | reverse complement strand
AAAAGAAAAAAAGACTAACTTAATAGTTAGCCTTAAAGAATTTTTAAAAAATAAAAAGTGTCTAAAGTTTTGGAACAGTTCAATTATTCGTACGGTGGCGTGTGGGACTCAACGTAATAACTAGCAATAGCCAAACTCGTTGAATCTATCACGATTTTTAGTTGGTTAGGGAAAACACAAAAACAAAATAATTTATCCTAATATAAATAAATTAAATAAAATCGTCAAAAACTAGAAAAATTATATAACCGCGGAATACTTGGAAACTTGCTCGTTCCGTGGTTTGGAGAGCTAGTTTGTAATAGGGAGCAATCCTGAAACGCATCTAATCTTTCCCGATAAAAATAATTATAACGTAGTTGTTGAAAAAATAAATCTTACTCATCCTTTTGTCAGACCTGGCACCATTTTAGAAGACAATATAATAGGCAAAGGTAAAAATTAATAAGAAAATAAAACAAATGAAAAAAGTTGGTACGATTTTAGCAAAAGACCAAAGTAAAAAGTTTTTGCCTTCAAAAATTAATAATTATTTTGTAGGCTCTTCTAATAAAGCCAGAAACTATCAGCAATTTGCAAATAAACACCGATGGTAACGATGATGATGAATATTATTTTCTTCGGCTCCCGGAAGGAATAATGTTTCTTCTGTTAAAAACCCTTTTTAGAACTCACATTTTTAATGAAGTTAGTTTAACCAATCGATATAAAAATATTTTACCTAAACCTTTTCTTGATAAAAGAAATAGTTTAGGCATTTTTTATTATCATATGTAAATCGTTTTTATCAAGTATCCTTCTTTTCTTTTATCAACTCTTATAGATGTATAAACCCGAAAATAAAAGCTAAATTGTTCTTTGGAAAAACAATTTAGCTTTTATTCTGTATATGGTGGAAAAAATGTTAACATTATTGAGTTTTTTTTCTTTTGAAATTAAATTTATTTTCTTTTCCTTCTAGCAAATTAATAATATTTTTGTAATGTTTTAAAAAAATAATAATTGTGGTGGTAAAGATAAAATATAATTCCATAAGAGTTTGCGGAGGTTCCTTTTCCCTCGAAAGCTCAATGCCAGTATGAATCCATAAGCCGACATTTACTAAAGAAGCGGCTATAAGAGACGATAAAGAGGCGTACCCGCTAAATCTTATTATAATAACAAAAGATAAGATCCCTAATAAACCCACTAGGTAATTAATGCTTGTGATAAAACCGACCGAACTAGCGATAGCTTTTCCGCCCTTAAATTTGTTGAAAATAGAAAACATATGTCCTAAAACAGCAGCCATACCGAAATAGACTCTAAAATCATTGATTTTCTCAGGAATAATATCATTTTTCGTTAAATGTTTAACGAAAAAAATAGGTAAAAAACCTTTTAAAAAATCTAAAATAAAAGTTAGTAAACCTAATTTAAAACCTAATACTCTAGTTACATTCGAAGAACCAATATTTTTTGAACCTAAAGTACTAATGTCTTTGTTTTTAAAAATTGTTCCTACCAATAAGCCTACCGGAATAGAGCCTATTGTATAAGACAATAAAAAAATACTTACGATAATAATTATATTCGATATATTCATGTTTTTATTTTTCAAACTTTCTTTTATTTATATTATAACAATTTCATAAATATTTGTTAATTAACAAATAATAAAAAGTTAAACATATAATTTGTAAATTGGTCTAAAACCAGATTAGGTTACATATATAAATATTTAAAACCGAAGGTGGATACGATATATACTAGAGGACCAACTACACGAGTCGCTATAGTCGCAAAAGGCAATAAATCTTCTCGATGACTAATAGCCATTACTCCTAAATTGCCCGTTCCGCCGACGCTGTGCGAGCAAAGTCCAGCAGTTAAAGATAATTCTAGAGGGTAAAAACCTAATGATTGGGCTAAAATAAAAGTTGTTATCGCAGCGACTGTTAAGGAAGCAACAACGATTAATACAACACTAGGTGTTTTTAAAGTATTTATTAAATTGGCAAAATTAGTAGTTAAACCTAAACCGGCTAAAACAGGACCTGTAAAATTAATAGACATGAATTTTCCAGCTTGGGACACAGAATTTTGATACTTATCAGACAATAAATCAAAAATTTTAATAACTAATAAAATGATAATAACATATACCATTGCGTCTAAATAACTACATAAAACTTGGTTAATCATATTGCCTAAATTATAAAGAGCGAAAATGATTAACAACCCCATACCTATTTGTTTATGTTCTAAAGGTGATTTGATAGACTTATGAGAATGGCCAATCTTTTTTTGTCCTAAAGAACCTTTGCCGCTGTATTTAGTTTTATCGAATAAAACGAATAATAAACCAGCGAAGAAAATACTTAAAACACGGGCTAAAATTAAAGGTGCTAAAAGAACACTTCTAATTTGACTTGCCTCTGCTGATCCTTTAAAAGCGTCTTTATAAATACCATTGGAAAAACCACCAATACCTAAGTTAGTCCCTCCGTTAGTTAAAGGCACAAACACAAAGAAAATACTATCCCAGAAACTGCCTTGAGATTTCTTTAAGAAAATAACATCTGGTTGAAAATCCACTAAATAACCTAAAAAACCACTAACAACAAAAGCAAAGATAATAGCGATTAAAGTGATCGGAATAAACTTGATTAAAGATCTTTTTAATAAATCTCTATCCACGCTTAAAAGACTGCCGGAGATAACGATAGTGATAAAGAATTGTGAAAAATTAATCCCTAAACCATCATTCGCACCTGGTTTATTGAAAAAAGCTTTATCAAAATTATCAGCTATGTTTTTTGGTATTATTTTTTGATAAATTAAAAAAGATGGTACTAATATAGAAAGTAAAAAACCAAAGCCTAATTTGTTTAAAAAAGGCGTTTTATAACCAATATAATTTAAACCAATCCCTAACACCATAGCAATAAATAAAGGTGTTAATAAAGGATGCCATAATTTTTTATTTTCTGGATCTATTTTCATATAAACGATATTTAAAATCATTATTACAACAAAACTTAAAAACAATAAAGGGTGAAAGCCAAAAATCTCTATTTTCTTTTTATTATTTTTTTCATTCATAAAAAATGTTTCCTTCTTTCTTATTTATTAAAATGTTAATACATGAACACTTATAATTATATTTTATTGAGAAAAGTTTATAACAAGAAAAAGTCATTAATAAACATCCTTTGTTAAAAAAACCTTTTATTAACCGAAAAAATGCTTGTTGTGTTTCATTTATTTGCTAAAAAAATTTTTCTATCTGATGATTAACTATGTTTTTCGTTGAAATTAAATTGTTGATAAATAGTTTGTATTTTATTTCTAAATAATAAAAAGACCACTAAGTTGATCACATTGGAAGTAATCACGGGAATCAGATTTAAAAACCATAAAATAAACCAAGATTTAGTTGTGCCACCATTAAAAAAAGCGTTTATCAAGTTCGCAAAAAGACCTTCATGAGTAGGTAAATTTGTTTTAATAATGGTTAGCCACGCATAACCGTTAATTGTGCGAGAAATACTTTGAATGATGATAATAATAATGAAAACTAGTAACATTTTTTGATAATTTTTTTCGTCTATTTTTAGAAAAGATAGAAAAAGATATGCTAAAATAGGTATAAAAGTCCCAAAGATAATATTTTTGAAAATAACAGCACTTTCGTCTACAAATAAAGTTTGATAAGTATTATAGATTTGTAAGTATTGAAATGAGGAATAAAAAACTCCATCAAAAAATAAGTAAATCAATAAAAAAGTTAAAGCATATTTAAAACTAAATAAAAACATTAAAACGAATAAAGGAAAGTGCCAAAAAACCCATAATTGAGCGTCTACAATCGGCATTTTTTTAAAACTAAATAAACTGCCTGAAAGAAACTTTTGGTTAATTTGAGCTAATATAAAAGCCATGGCTATTAAATTAGCTCCTAAAGTTATTTTTTTTAAATCTATTTTTTTAGTCATATTATTTTTTCCTTTGATGCGAATATATGAAGCGTGAAAGAAAGCATTGTTTATGGGAGTGATTGCATAAACACAATTATGCTTGTGTTTTAAGTGAATTATTACATTTATGTCTTTTTTATTTTAACATATAAGACCTCTTCTAGAATGATTATTCTATCAATAAATGTTTCTAATATTCGATAATCATGATATAAAAATCTTTTTTATTGAATTCAGTTACGCAATGAATTACTAAAAAGTCAATAAATATGTTTTTTTAATATATATTTTGTTATAATGTTTTTGTCTAATAATCTTTAAATAAATTTCTAAAAAAAAGGAAATGATTCGATTGATTAATGATGGAAAAAAATGTTTCAGATGGAGTAGTACTCAAGTGGTTATAAGAGGCGTCCCTGCTAAGGACGTAGACCAATTTTTGGTGCAAGGGTTCGAATCCCTTCTGCTCCGCCAATTATAAAAAAATTTTGATGATATTTTTTTACTTAAGCATTTGTTAAATAGTTTTATTTTTTCCAATAATATAATATTTAGCCAGAATTGATTTATCTTTTGCTTAATTAAATAAAATTATATATTATTATCGTTTAATAAAAAAACATCTTTATTTAGATATAAAGATGTTTTTTTATTAAAGAAGTTTATTATTTATAAGAAACCTATTATCTTTTAGATTGAGTTTTTTTAATTTGTTGTAAAATCAAAACAATAATCGCTGAAATCATTATAGCGATAAAAACACCTATAATTATGATTTGGAAAGTGTTGATGCTTTTTTCTTTATCATCATTTTTTGTAGTGCTTTTTTTCGTTGTGGCAGCTGTTTTTGATGTTTCAGCGGTTTTTTGATCGCTTGTTTCGGATGTTTCAGTTTCTTTTAGTTTTTGATAATCTGTTTCGATTTTGGTTAATTGCGTTTTTTTAACTTGCAATTCAAAAGAATGATTTTTAGTGACAAAAACATGTATTTTATTTTTTAAATTATTGATATTGGTATCACTTAATTTATTAGCAGCCGTCAATTCTGTTTTTTTAGTTTCTAAACTTTTCATATTGGTTTCTAATAATTCAGTTTGTTCCATTATGTTGTAAAACGCCGTTTTAACTTCTTCCAAAGTTTTTTCATCTATTTTGTTTAAAACTAAAGCATCATTTAAATAATTCTGTTTTTGATCTTTTATGTTTTTCACCAATTGTTGCATATTTTTCAAAATAGTTTTATCAGCTGGCGTAATGTTTTGTGTCGCTAATTTATTAGTTATTTCGGTTGATAAACTATCGAAAGGCATTTCTTCAAAAAGTTGTCTTAACTCTTCTATATTGGCAGTAGTAAAGATTTTTTGGATTTCTGTTTCAAAAGTTGATATTTCTTGCAATAAAGCGTCAGCTTTGGCTTTGATATCGGCTTTTTGTTGGTCTTTATTTTTTATTTCTAAAATCTGCTCTTTGATAAGCGGAGTTTTTTTGTCAACTCCAAACACCTTATTATGAGAGAAGAATATTAATAGGAAAACTGACAAAATCCCTGTTAATTGTAAAAATTTAGATAAATAATTTTTATTTTGCGAAAACATTTGTATTTTATTTAAAAACCCTTTCTATTAGATTTATTAAAATACATCTTCATTTTATAATAAATGAATAAAATATTTATTCATTACATAAGTAATTTTATCATATTTAAATTAGGAAAATTTAAATATTTGTGTGATATTTAGCGTTTGTTTGGTTCATTAAATCAACCTAATTTCGGCAAAATTTAAACTTTTTATTCCGTTTTGAACTGAAAAAAGGCCTCTTTGTCAAAAGGTAAAAAAACCACATTTTTTTAGACTTTCTCAAAAGCCTTAAAAGAAATTTTTTCTTTTTTCAAATTGTTCTTTTTCTCGGTAAAAAAATTTGAAAAACAGAAAAATGAAGAAAAAGACGCACCGCATTAGAAAAAAAGGCTTTTCATATGGTAAAATATTAAGACGTGATTTTATTTGTAGTCAAATAAAAATTTTTTTATTCTTTATTTAGTTAAAGTTTTAGGCGTCTCCCTTCCATAAAACCTCTTGGCAGAATATAATATAAAAGAATGAATTTATAAGAAAAAGGATTTATTTTGTATGTCTTATTTAGCTTTATATCGTAAACATAGGCCTAAAAATTTTAATGGGATGGTAGGTCAAGAAGTTGTTATTAAAACTTTAAAAAACGCTATCAAATTGCAAAAAATTCATCATTGTTATTTGTTAAGCGGCAATAAGGGCGTAGGTAAAACCACTTTGGCTAAAATTTTAGCTAAAGCCGTTAACTGTCAAAATCATCAAGGACAAGATTGTTGTAATGAATGTGAATCTTGTTTAGTGGTCCACCAAAAAGCAAATTTAGATGTGATTGAAATTGATGGTGCTTCTTATAATGGTGTAGATGAAATTAGAGAATTAAAAGACACAGTTCAATATAAACCTCATTTATTAAAATATAAAGTTTATATTATTGATGAAGTTCATGTCTTATCTAGCAATGCTTTTAACGCTTTATTGAAGTTATTGGAAGAACCCCCATTGAACGTTGTTTTAGTTTTAATAACTAGTGAATTAGCTAAAATTCCTAAAACCATTCTTTCCCGAACTCAACATTTTCATTTACCGAATTTGACCGATGAAGAAATTAAAACTAAATTAAACCCTATTGTGGAGGAAGAAAAAATTTTAATTACTGATGAAGCTTTAACCACTATAGCAGCCTATTCAGACGGAAGCGTGCGAGATGCTTTAAATTTATTAGATAAAATCAGTTCTTATACAACTAACTTGATTGAAAAAAAAGATGTTGAAAAAATGTTAGGAGTTATTTCAGAAAGTAAAATAAACCAATTAGCTGAATCTTTGGTTCAACCAGACATCAGCCAAATGATCGCTTTTTTAGAATTAATTTTGAAACCTAATGTGCAAATTTTACCTTTTTTAGATGATTTAATTGATTTTTTTCAAAAATTATTATTAGAACATGTGACTAATCCTCAAGAAAATACAAATTTATTCCGTTTGTTAACCAATTCTAAAAGGAATGAATTTTTTGAAATCTTGTTAACTTTAAAACAAAATATTATCCATTTCCCTACTAAAAAAAATTCTTTAATTTTAAACTTCATTAAAATACATAATCTGTTTTTTGGCAAAAATATAACTATCAAAAAGACTTCTATCACTGCCAAAAATACTAATACAGTGGTGAACAATCATAATCGGAACAATAATGCTTCATATTCTAATAACGACCTTCCTTACGCTAAAAAAGAACCTAAAAAATCTTATCTGGCTAAAAAAAAGGCAATTGTTTCAGAAGAAACGGTAGAATTAGAAAATAATTTAATAAAACATATTAAAAAAATTCTGCTTAATCCAGATGATAAAATAACCACTCTTTTAAACAAAAGATGGGCTAATTTAAAAACTTATTCTGACAATTTAGAGTTAGAAGTCTCTGCCAAAGTTTTATCAGAAACTAAATTGTTGATGATTGGACGTAACAAAGAAATGCTGCTAGCTTGTTCGGATATGAATAATTATAAGAATTTATTAAATGTTAATGTTAAAAAAAACATTAAGAAACTTTTTAACTCTAAAAAAAATATTATTAATGATTATTTTGTTATTTTGCCAAAACATTGGGATGAAGTGATCAAAGTGGCTTATGATAAATATCAAAAAACTAATAATCCGATGGATTTTGATTTATCTCATTTAGATAATAGTTTTTATGAACAAAATTCCCTTGTCAAAATAGAACAAAATGAATTAGAACTAATTAAACTAGCTAGAGAATATTTTGGTTTTGATAAAGTAAAAATTAAGATATAATAAGGAGTGAAAATGAATATTAATACTAATATGTTTGATAAATTAAGAAAAATGCAAGAAACTATTCAAAAAGAGCAAAAAACATTAGAATCCAAAGAATTTATTGCTACAATAGGAGATGTTATAATAGTGATGCAAGGAACTAAACAAGTTGTTGATGTTCGTATTAAAAATACTCAAGCTCTTCAAAATTTAGATATTCTGCAAGAAAGCATTTTATTATCTTTTAACGAAGTTTTAAAACAAGTAGAAGATTCTTCAAGAGAAGTCATTAATAAAGCTTCTAAAAATTTAGAATTCACTTTTTGATAATTTTATTATCTTTTAATCATTTTCTTAGAAAGAGGACAACAATTTATAATGAAGGGCAAAAAGAACCTAATCGACCCTAATAATTCAATGGTTGATATTTCTTATCAAATTTTACAACAAAATAAAACATCTATACCTATTTATCAATTAATGGAACAAGTTTTCCAAATTAAACAATTAGATTTCACTGATGTGGAGAAAGTTTCTCAACTATATTTAGATATTGTTTTAAGCGGTCTTTTTGTTTTTAATGGTCAAGATCTTTGGCGCGTTAAAGCGGACAATCTACATTTATGGGATAAAGAGTATTACGCTGAAAAAGACGATAAAGATGATGAAGAACAAACAAATATCGATCATAAAATTTTAGATTTTGAAGATTTTACCTTAAAACCTAAAAATGATGATAGTCATGATGAAGATAGCGATGAGCAAGAAGAAGAAGTAGAAGAAGCGTTAGATATTGATTCAGAAGAGCATTTAGATAATGATATCAAAAAACCTCAAGTGGATTTAAATTCTGTGAGTGATGATGATGACAAAGAAGACGATATCAATGATGAATATGATTATTTATACGATAAATAAAATATTCCCCCATATGATCATTTAAAAAAATACTAATACAAAAAACAACAAGTTGTATTATCAAGTAAGCGGAGTTAAAAAAATGTTCTTAGGTATATACGATTATACTGTATATTTAACTTATTTAAATTTACTAAGCGGCTTTATTGGCGTCAGTTTAGTTGTTTTTATAGAAAAAAAAATCGGCTTAGCTTCTGTTTTTTTGTTAATATCAGGAATTTGCGATATTTTTGATGGCATAGTTAGTCGTAGTAAAAAAAACCGTTCTCTTTTGGAAAAAAGATATGGTGTACAAATTGATTCTTTAGCTGATTTAGTTAGTTTCGGCGTTTTGCCAGTAGCGATAGGTTATTCTTTATTGAAACAAGTGGCTCCTTCGGAATCTACTTTTTATAAACCTTTAACATTCACTTTTATCTTTTTTGGTAGTTTATACGTTTTAGCAGCTTTAATTAGATTAGCTTATTTTAACGTTTTAACGGAGGAAAATAAAGAATTAAATTCTAAAGTTTTTATCGGCGTTCCGGTTACTTTTTCCTCAGTTCTGTTCCCTGTTTTAATTTTAATTTACTTACAATTAGGTAAATTGTGGAAAGGTTTTAAGGATATTCAGTGGTGGTTATCACCTTTAATATATCTCTTTTTCCTCATGTTATTTTCTTTTTTATTTGTTTATAATAAAATTAAATTTAAAAAACAAAAAAATATTTTATATTTCTTTTTAATTGCGTTATTTTTAATGTTGATTTTGATTTTGTTATACTTAGAAATGTGTCTCAAAAAATGATTAAAGGTCGTTTTAGATGAAAAAAATAGTTGATAAAAAAGGGAATGTTTTAGAGGACAAGATTACTAGCAAACAACAAACATTTTTGTATTCTAATATTGAAAAGAACTTTTGGAAAAGATTGTTTTTAAAAATTCTTGTTTCCAAATTTGTGACTTATTTAGCTAGTTTATATTTTAAAACCTTTTTGTCTAAAATTCACATCTCTAAAACAATCAAAGAATATAATATAGATTTGGATTTATTCGAAAAGAAAAAATTTCGTTCTTATAATGATTTTTTTACGCGCAAATATAAACATCTGTCTTTTGATAGAAAGGAAACAACTTTCATTAGCCCTTGTGAAGGGCTAGTTAGTATTTTTCCTATTTATCATAATAGCGTATACACTATTAAAAATGTTAATTATCATTTAAGTGATTTATTAAAAGATGATAAATTGGCTTCAGAATATTTAGATGGTCAATTAGTGATTTTTAGGTTAAAAGCTAATGATTATCATCGTTATATTTTTATAGATGATGGTTTATTAGGCCTAAAAACGGTTAAAATCAAGGGTAAATTTCATACAGTGAACCCTATAGCTTTTAAACAATTTAACTTTCTACAAGAAAATACTAGAGAATATAATATTTTACATACTCATAATTTTGGTCAAGTAGTGCAAATAGAAGTCGGCGCTATGATGGTTGGTAAAATCAACAATCATGAAATCAGTAAGTTTGTTAAAGGTCAAGAAAAAGGTTTTTTTTCTTTTGGGGGTTCTACCGTAGTTTTATTGATTAAACCGAATAAAGTTGCTTTTGATCAAGATATTTTAAACAATACGAGAAATAACGCTGAAACTAAAATTAATATCGGTGAAACAATTGGGCATAAAATAGAGCAAATGTTGGATGTGATCTAATTGTTTTTCTCCCATAGGAAGAAGGAAAAAAGATGAATAAAACTAAAAAACAACCTAAATTTATTTTCGTGACGGGTGGAGTAGTTTCTGGTTTAGGCAAGGGTATTATCGCTTCGTCTATTGGTCAAATTTTAAAACAACGCGGTTTAAAAGTGTTTGTGAAAAAATTTGATCCTTACATTAACGTTGATTCAGGCACTATGAGCCCTAATCAACATGGGGAAGTTTTTGTTACTAATGATGGAGCTGAAACAGATTTAGATTTAGGTCATTATGAAAGGTTTTTAGATGAAAACTTATCAAGAGAATCTAACGTCACTACAGGACAAATATACCAATCTGTAATTAATAAAGAAAGAAAAGGGGAATATTTAGGTAAAACTATTCAAGTCATTCCTCACATTACTAACGAAATTAAGCATAGAATTTTAACTATCGCTCAAAACGCTGATTATGATATTATTATCATTGAAATAGGTGGAACTGTTGGCGATATTGAGTCTTTACCTTTTTTAGAATCTATTAGACAAATGCGTTATGATTTAGGCTTTCATAATGTCCTTTATTTACACAATACTTTAATTCCTTATTTAAAATCTTCCAACGAAACGAAAACTAAACCTACTCAACACAGTGTGAAAGAATTAAGATCTTTAGGAATACAACCACAAATTTTAATTTTAAGAAGTGAAAAAATAATCACTCCAGAAATGAAGGAAAAAATATCTATTTTATGTGATGTTCAAGAAAACGCTATTTTTGATAACACAGATGTTGATATTTTATATAAAATTATTCTTAATTTACACGAACAAAAAATAGATGATTTTATTTTATACCATTTCCAAATTAAAAATGTTCCTGCTTCTGATTTATCTCAGTGGAAACAATTAATCCATAAAATAGAACATTTAAAACGTATAATCACTATTGGTTTAGTAGGAAAATATATCGATTTTCATGATGCTTATTTATCTATCGAAGAGTCTTTGAAACATGCTTCATACGCTCATGATGTGAAAATTGAAATTAAATGGATTGATGCGGAATATTTAACTAATGATAATATCCAAAAACAGTTAAATACTTGTGATGGTATTTTAGTGCCTGGTGGTTTTGGTTTTAGAGCGGTTGAAGGGAAAATTAAAGCCGTTAAATACGCTCGTGAAAATGATATCCCTTTTTTCGGCATTTGTTTCGGCATGCAAATAGCGGTGATAGAATACGCTCGTAATGTTTTAAAATTAGAACAAGCCAATTCCTCAGAAGTAGATCCTAAAACGCCTTATCCCGTTATTACTCAAAAAATATATAATACACAATTAGGCGGTTCTTTAAGATTAGGCCTTTATCCTTCAGAATTAAAAAAAGATAGTAGAATTTATGCCATTTATCAAAAAGAAGTAATTAACGAAAGACATCGTCATCGCTATGAAATGAATTTAGAATATCTTCCTCTTTTTGATAAAGATCCTTATTTCAATGTTTCTGGTTTTAATCAAGAAGAAAAAATCCCTGAAATAGTGGAATTAAAAAATCACTTTTGGTTTGTAGGGGTTCAATTTCATCCAGAATTTTTATCTCGTCCTCTGAAACCACATCCTTTATTTAAAGATTTTATTAATTTTGCTATTAAATACAATACAAATAAAAATACACAATAAAAAAGTTCCTTTATTGGAACTTTTTATTGTGTATTTAAAAAATATTAATTTTTTTAAAAATTATTTTAATCCGTAAGCTATTTTAGATTGAGCAACTACTGTGTTACATATTTCTTTTGTAACTTTTTCTAAAGCTTTGCTAAGAGATGCTACTGCTGCAGCGTCTTTAGTAGTAACCCCATCAGCTTCATCTAATGCTACTTTAACTGTTTGAGCTGCTGTTTGAGCTGCCTCGTAAGCTGTTTTTTTAGTTGCATCTTCAGGTTTTTTGTTTTTTTCTTCGTTAGTTAAATAGTCCATATCTTTGTAATATGTTCTTAACGTTTTAACAACTTTTTTCAATGCTGCTGCTTTTTTATCATCGCTATTTTCTTGTTTCGCTTTGTCTATTGCATCTGTGTAAACAGTGTCCCATTTAGAGACTAAATTGTTGTCTAAGTTTTTAATTGTTTTAGAAGGTGAATTTTTCATTAAGAACCAAACACCAACTGCTGTTAAAAGTACTATAACTGCACTAACAACGCCAAGAACTATTTTGCCATTTTTAGTTTTTAAATAACTTTGTTTATTTTGCTTATCCATTGCTGCCATAATATTTTATTATCTCCTTTTTTTTCATTATTAAATCTTCAATAAAGATCCAATACCGATTTTAATTATAACATATTTTTTTATATAAAGTTATAATAATGCATTATTTTTTAATTTGTTTAAAAATTTTATGTAGTATTTGATCAGCTTGATCGTCATTTTCGATTTTTACATGATTTGTTTGGCTTAAAATTCTTTCAATATAATTGAGAGAATCTTTTTTATTTAAACTAGCTTGAAGGATTATTTGGGTAATATTGTCGTGGGTATAATTTTGTTCTAAATACCAACTTTTCACGATTTCTAATTCGTTTCCAGTTAAAAGTCTGCCTTTTAAAGTTTCTAAATTTTCAATAGTTTCAGAAATATTGTGTTTTTGTTTTTTTTCAGTACTTTTAGCTTCTTTCTCTTTATATAATTGTTGTATTTTAACAAAAGTATTATCTAAATTAAAGATTTCTATAATCTTATTATCTTTTTTATCTTGTAGGATGGAAAAAAAATTTTTTTGTCTTAATATTTCTAAAATAGATTCTAGTTCGTTTTTAGAAAGGTTCGCTTTTTTAGCTAAAAAAGAGGACGAAAAGATTTTTTTTTCATAAGAATCAAATAAAAAAAGTAAAACACTTAATTCTTGTATTTCTAAATGGAGTTTTTTAAATTCACGGATTAAAATTTTTTCTATATTTAAAAAACCTTCTTCATATAACATTTTAATCATTTTTTAAAATACCTCCTTTAGAAACCTTGGTCAAAGCCTTTTTAGCAGCTTGTTGTTCGGCCGCTTTTTTGGTTTTACCATTACCTTTTCCTAACCATTCTTTGCCTAAATATACTTCTGACACAAATTCCTTTTCGTGAGCTAAACCTTTTTCAGAAATGATTTTATAAGTAATATTTTGTTTTCTTGTTTGGACTAATTCTTGTAGTTGAGTTTTAAAATCAATAATATTAATGATTTTATTTAAACAAGGCAAAACAACGTGATAAAAGGTTTTTTGTGCTTGTTCAAAACCTAAATCTAAATAAATAGCGCCGAATAAAGCCTCAAAAGCGTCTGCTACAATAGAATAATTATGAACGGATCTTTTTTTCTCTCCTTTACCTAAATAAATATATTTTTTTAATTGAATTTCTTCAGCGTAAATCAATAAAGAATCTACACAAACTGCTTGAGATCTTTTTTTGGTCATGGCTCCTTCATCGTCTTTATTTTTTTTATATAAATAACTAGCCATGAAGAAATTAATGACCGAATCGCCTAAAAACTCTAATCTTTCGTTATTATTGTGTTGGGCGTTATTCTCATTAGCGTACGAACTATGAGTTAAAGCGTTAATGTATAAAGAAATATTTTTGGGTTTGATATTTAATCTTTTAAATAACTGTTTAATAGACATAATGTTTCCTTATGTGATCTCAATGTTTTATTTTTTGAGAAAGTTTTGTTAAAAAATCTTTTTCTATTAATTTTTTCGCTTTTAAAATAGCATTATAAAAAGAATAATAATCGGAGTTGCCTTGAGCTTTAACAACAATTTTGTTTAAACCTAAAATCATCGCTCCTCCAATTTCTTTGCTATCTAATTTTTTTTTAATGTTTTGAAGTTTTTTTTGAAAAAGTAATTTACTAATAATTTTTTTGAACCAATTTTCTGTTAAAACGTTTTTTATGTTTTTCATTAAGGTGCCAAAAATGCCTTTATATGTTTTAACAATCATATTGGAGGTGAAACCGTCACTTAATAAAATATCCGCCTCAGAGTATAAAATATTTTGCGGTTCTTCGTTCCCTTTAAATAAAACATGAGGAGTTTTTTCTAATAAATCAAAAGTCTCCATTTCTAAAATTCTCCCTTTATTCGGTTCCGAACCAATATTTAACATTTTAACAATGGGAGTTTCGATATGGAATAATTCTTGAGCCACAATAGAAGCAGCGATAGCGAATAATAACAGATTTTCAGCTTTAATTTCGATATTAGCTCCAGCGTCTAATAAAATTCTTGTTCTACCATCTAAAGAAGGGAAAATGATAGCTAAAGCGATTCTTTTCATAGGTTGAATAGTGCCGATAATTAAATAACTGGCTAAAATTAAAGCTTGTGTAGGCCCGGCAGAAACAACACCATCTACTTTATTATTTTTAGCCGCTTGCAAAGCTAAAAACATAGAATGTTGCGAATTATCTCTAATTTCTTCTCTCATGTTTTTAACACCCATATCTAAATAATGAGGTGTATGGATAATGCTCAATCTTTCTTGTAAAGTTTCAGGCAATTCAGAAGAAATATGTTTTTGTAAAAATTTTTGAATTTGCGGTTTATCACCATATAAATAAAGATACAAATCTCTTTCTTCGGATAACGCTTTTAAACTACCTTTTATAATAGAATCAGGAGCGAAATCGCCTCCCATAGCGTCGACTGCTATTTTAATCATAATAACCTCTTTTTATTTTCTAAATTTTCAAAATCTTTTTGCACTTGAGAAATAATTTTAAAATCTGTCGCTACATTTAAAAAATGATATTTTAAATAACCACTTTGTTTTTTACCTACAAAATCACCAGGACCTCTATTTTTTAAATCAAATTCGCTTAATTTAAAACCATTACTTTCTTGTTCTAAAATATTTAAACGTTGGTTATCTGCTGGATTTTCAGGGACTAAAAAACAATAATTTTGTTTTTCATTTCGCCCTACTCTTCCTCTTAATTGGTGTAATTGACTTAAACCAAAATGATCGGCTCCTAAAATAACAATAGTTGTTGCGTTAGGAACATCAATTCCTACTTCAACAATAGTAGTAGCTAATAAAATTCCTTGAGGATTTTTCACAAAACCCGCCATAATTTCTTCTTGTTTTTGGTTATTTTTTTGACCATGTAAAACATAAAGATGTTTAATTTTCTCTTCTTCTAAAAAAGAAGTTATGGTTTCAATATTGAATTTTTTAGCATTTTGTTTAATAGCCGGAACTACTATATAAGTTTGTTCGTTTTTAGCTTGATTGTCTCTTAATAAAGGAACGATTTTTTCGAAAGGGAATCTTTCGGTAATAATACTTTTTTTAACATAAGGAGGTTCTGTTAATAAAGAAGTTTTTAATAAACCAAAATACATGACCGCTAAAGTTTTAGGAATTGGGGTCGCTGTTAAATATAAAACATCTGCTTGAAGATTTTGAAAGGAAGTTTTATCTTTCACATCGGTCCCGAACTTATGAGTCTCATCAATGATAATCAACCTTAAATCATGAAATTCTGTATTCGCCAGCAAATGAGTACCAATAACCATTTGATATTCATTATTATAAATAGCTTTTTGTAAAGTTTTTTTCTTTTTACTTTTAGAAGTGATAAAAATAGTCTTAATTTCAGGAAATAATTTAGTAAAATTTAAATAATGTTGTTTAGCTAAAATTTCTGTTGGAACCATCATTAAAACTTGTTTTTTGGCGCTAATGACTGCAATAGCGGCTAAAAAAACAGTAATAGTTTTTCCTGAACCAACATCGCCTTGAATTAACCTTTTAGTGGGATAATTTTGTTTTAAATCGCTGTAAATATCTTTGACTATTTTTTTTTGGTTATCAGTTAAAGAAAAAGGGATTCTTTGCATCATTATTTTAATATAATGATTACCATAATTTAAAGGTTTTTTAAAAGGAAGTTTCTGTTTTTCTTCAAATAATTTTTGTGCTATATTTAAGGCTTCTTCATGCTTAAAACGTTTTAAAGTTTTATGAAGTAATTGTTGGCTTTTGGGCAAATGAAGATTCATTAAAGCTTCTTTTCTATCAATTAAATTGTATTTTTTTAAAAAAAGAGGACTTAAATTTTCTTTGATTTTTAATTGCGGTTTGTTAAAAATATTTTTTAAAAAAGTGGTGATAGAATGATCAGTAATATTTTTAATACCATACACAGGCTTTATTTTATTTTTGTTTTTTAAATCAAAAGAAATTAACGAAGCAATAATGCTTTTATTATATAAATTATATTTACCTTTAATAAAAACATTTTTATTTATCTTTAAGAAATTGGCTAAATAAAATTTATTAAAAAGAACAACATCGAAAACTACATTATCATGGATTAAGATTTGAAAATTAAGTCTTTTTTTATCAGAATCGTCTTTAGATAAAATAGGTTCGCTAACAATTTTTCCTATAACATTAATTATTTCTTTATCTATCGCTTGGTTCATATTAGATAAAAGGAAATTTTGATATTTTTTAGGTTTATAAAAAATCAATTCTTTTAAAGTGTTGATATCATTTTGAACTAATTTATGGTATAAATTAGATTTTACAAACATTTGGTTTAAGTTAGAATTCATTTTGGAAAAACCTCAAATACACCTTAAATCTTATTTTTATTATTTCTTTGTTTTATAAAAACTGCCAATATGACGATATCTTTAACTAATCAACATTAATTAATTAAAACTATTTTAATAACGTTAAAAAATTATTCTCATATTATTAAATATTATTCATCTTCTTAATTATAACATATTTCAAATAATTGCGGTCTAATGGTTTTTTGTTTTTTTAAAAAAATATTTTATTTATCGAAAGGAGTATAAAATAGAAAGGCCAAATAGAGAATATTTGTTTGAAAAATAATTATTATTTATTTTTACTGTTATAAAAAAGGAGATGATTGTAAACGAATTAATTTGTTTATATTATTAAATATCAATTATAATATAATAACATTGTTAAGATAAGTCATGAAAATGAAAAAAATAAGAAAATTATTTTTATATCAACTGATGGAAAGAAATAAATACATTATAGAATAATAAATAAAAAAAACCATCCTTTTTAAATTGGAAAAAATATAAATATTTTTTATGAGTTTTTTTCATTAAAAACACTATATAGGAAATATATTGAGGAAAAAAATGATTAAAAAATCTATTTTTATTAAAAGTATTCAAGACCCTATTGACTGTCCCACCTCCCGTTTATCAGAAGTTTTTTTAATGGGTCGCAGTAATGTTGGCAAAAGTTCTTTTATCAACGCTTTAACGAATAAAAAAAAATTGGCTTTATTTTCTAAAACGCCTGGTAAAACAACCACTATTAATTATTTTTTATTAAATGATTCTTTTTATTTAGTTGATTCGCCAGGTTATGGTTATTCTAAAAGAAATAAAACTTTTAAACAAAGCGTTTTCCCTATGATTAATATTTTTTTACAAAACAACCATTTTGTTAAAATTATTTTTCAAATTATTGATTTTAAAGTGGGTCCTACAAAGATGGATTTAGATATTTATCATAATTTAAGAGAATATAATTTATCGGTTTTTTTAATTTTAAATAAAAAAGATAAAGTGTTGAAAAATCAAGTTATTAATCAAATGCAAAGAATCAAAAAAGAATTTGGTACGCCTGAAGAAAATATTCCTATGTTTTTGCTTTCTTGCAAAAATAAAGATGGTTTAAATGAAATAGTTAATTTTATTTATGATAAAATAAATACATAATTCATTATTTTTTATTTTTTTATTAAATCTGATACTTTTCGGTATAAGATAATAATTATTATGAACTAAAGATAAAATATTTTTTAGTGTGTTAAAGCTAAAAAATTAGGATTAAGAAAAATATGGAACAAAAATATAATTTTAAATTAGTAGAAAATAAAAGATATGTTAAATGGTTAGAAAAAGGCTATTTTAAAACACAAAATAACTCCGATAAAACACCTTTCACTATTGTTATTCCGCCTCCGAATATTACGGGCAAACTACATTTAGGTCACGCTTGGAATAATACTTTACAAGATATCATTATCAGAAGAAAAAAAATGTTGGGTTTTGACGTCCTTTTTTTACCGGGAATGGATCATGCCGGTATAGCAACTCAAAGCAAAATCAAACAAAAATTAAAAGAAGAAGGTTTTGCTGAACAAAACCTAACAAAAGAAATCTTTTTAAAATATGCTGCCTTATGGAAAGATGAATATACACAAAATATTCATACTCAATGGAAGCGTCTAAGTCTTCATCTTGATTATGATTACGAAAAATTTACTTTAGATAAAGATTTTAGCCAAGCAGTAGAAAAAGTTTTTATTGAACTTTACGACAAAAAATTAATTTATCGTGATTATAAAATTATCAATTGGGACCCTTTTGCTCAATCTACGATTTCTGAAGTTGAAGTTAATTATCAAGAAGTAGAGGGTAAATTATACTATTTAAGATATTATTTAGCCGATGATAATGCTAATTATGTAGAAGTGGCGACTACAAGGCCGGAAACTATTTTTGCAGATCAAGCTTTAACCGTTCATCATGATGACGAAAGATATCAACATTTAATCGGTCAAAAAGTGGTAGTTCCTGGAACGAACACAAAAATACCTATTATCGCTGATAATTATGTGGAAAAGGATTTTGGGACAGGCGTTTTAAAAGTAACTCCAGCTCACGAAGTGAACGATTTCCAAATCGCTCAAAGACATGATTTACAAATAGTTTCTTGTATTAATCCTAACGGAACTATGAACGAATTAGCGCAAGAATACGATAAAATGGATCGTTTTGATTGTCGTGAACAATTAATTCAAAAATTAACTGCGAAAAAATTAGTGTCTAAAATAGAGGATTATACCCATTCAGTCGGCTTTTCAAGCATTTCTGGTGTTGTTATTGAACCAAGGTTATCATTACAATGGTTTTTAAAAACTAAAGCTATTTCGCAATCTGTTTTACAAGAACACCAAATTAACTTCTTTCCTAAACGTTTTTTAAAAACTTTTAACAATTGGTTAGAAAATTTAGAAGATTGGTGTATTTCTCGTCAATTATGGTGGGGACATTCTTTGCCTGTGTGGTATAAAGGCGATGAAATTAAGGTCCAATCGCAAGATCCAGGCGATGGTTTTCAAAGAGATCCAGATGTTTTAGATACTTGGTTTTCTTCCGCTTTATGGCCTTTATGTACGTTAGGATGGCCTGATAATAACGTAGAGTTATTCCAAAGACGTTTTCCTGTTGACGTTTTAGTAACTGGTTATGATATTTTAACCTTTTGGGTTTCTAAAATGGCTTTACAAAGTATGAATTTAATTGAAAAAATACCTTTTAAAGATGTTTTGTTGCATGGTTTAATAAGAGATTCTCAAGGGCAAAAAATGTCTAAATCTAAAGGAAACGGCGTAGATCCGATAGATATCATTGATAAATACGGTACAGACGCTTTAAGATGGTTTTTAACCACTAATTCTTCCCCAGGTGCGGATTTATTATATAACGAAACTAAAATAGCGTCCAGTTGGAACTTTATTAATAAAATTTGGAACATTAGTCGTTTTATTAAATTAAACATTAATACAGATCAAACCGATTTTAACGTTGAAACGTTATTAATGCCGGAAAAATTTTTATTATCGCAATTATCGCGTTTAATGGAAGAAACAAACCATTTATACGATAAATACGAATTTAACATTGTAGGAAGTATGTTGTATAATTTTGCTTGGGAAGATTTAGCCAATTGGCATTTAGAATTTTTAAAAATTGTTTTAAAAGAGTACGATCGAGAGGTATCTTTAAATTCCCAAAAGTTCGCTCTTTATATTTTAAAAATCACTTTACAATTGCTACATCCTTTCATTCCTTTTGTAACTGATGCTATTTATGAAGAATTTGCTTTTGCGCAACCTATTATTAACGAACAATTGCCACAAATTAATGCAGTTAATTATTCCTCTGATGATTTCTATTTCTTAATTTTTAAAAATTTAATTGTGAAAATGCGTCAATTTAGACAAAATTATAAAATAACCAAAAATACTTTATTATCTTTATATATAGAAGCTCCTATAGAAAAACTATTCGAAATAAACACTATTAAGCCTGTTTTAAAGAATTTTTTAATGGCTTCTGAGATTAAAACAACCCATAAATTAAAACAAGAACAATACGAATGGTTGTTTTTTGACAAAGATACATATATTTTCATTTTTAAAAAAGACTTGCAAGCTTTGAAAAAAAATCAATCTGATAATCAATCGCCACAATTGTTAAAAAAACTTTTAAGCGAAATTCAAAGAAGTGAAAAGATTTTAAATAATTCCTCCTTTTTAGAAAAAGCTAGTAAAGTTAAAATCCAAGAAGAACAAGAAAAATATAAAAAATATTTAAGTCAATATGAAAAATTAATTAAAAATAAAGATCAAGAAGGTTAATCATAACCTTTCTTTTTCTTGAAAAAGGTTGATATGTTTATTAATAAAAATTTTTTTTATATTAATTTTAAAAAAGTTCCTAATCCGAAAGCTAATATTATTATTACTCATGGATTAGGTGAAAGTTCACAAGATTATCTCCCTTTAGCTGACTTTTTATGTCAAGCCGGTTATAACGTTATTTTATACGATGTTAGAGGACACGGAAAAAGCGGTGGTTCAAGAGGTGATGTGAATAATTTTCATGTTTTGGTCGATGATCTGGCTTCTCTTGTTAAGGAAATTAAAAAAAAATCTTCTTTAAAAATTTTTTTAATCGGTCATAGTATGGGCGGAATCATTACTAACGCTTATATGGTAAAATACGGCGAAGTTAACGGTTCTATTATTAGTTCTGCTCCCGCTCATGCACTGAATAATAAACATTTAAAATACCCTTTTTATTGGTTTAATTTTAAACTAAGGAAACTTAATTTTTTATCTAATAAAATTGCTCATAAACCTATATATAAGGGTTATTTCCCTTATCATTTAGAATATGTTACTCCGCGTTTAATGAGAAATTTATTAGTTTTAAGTCCTCAATATTTACAAAAAAGATTATCTTTTTATGTGGGTTCTGTTTTGTTTTTATACAGTATCCAAGATAAAATTATTTCTTTTAAAAATGGTTCTTTTTTATTTGAAAAAGTACCTTCTAAAGATAAAAAATTAATTCTATATCAAAAGTCTTATCATAATTTATTTCACGATATAGAAGCAACCAAAGCGTTTGACGATACAGTTTTATGGCTAGATCAAAGGTATTGGCGATAATACCTTTGAAGAAACTATTTTTTTTAAAAAAGATATTTATTTTGTTAAAATGGATGATATAAATATATTTTGAATATATTAAAATTGTTTTTTTAAACAAGTTAAAAAAAGAGTAAGGGAATTTATGAACAATAACGATATTTTGCAAATCAGTAAATTATCACAAGAAGAAGTGTTTAAACACTTTCAAACCTCACCAACAGGATTAGATGATAACGAAGTACAGAAAAGAAAACTTTTATACGGGTCAAATGATATTAAATCCGCTAAAAATTTTAATGTTTTGAAACAAATTATTAAACAATTTACCTCCATGTTCGCTATTTTATTGTGGATATCAGGCACTTTAGC
Source organism: Italian clover phyllody phytoplasma str. MA1 (assembly GCF_000300695.1). Taxonomy (NCBI): domain Bacteria; kingdom Bacillati; phylum Mycoplasmatota; class Mollicutes; order Acholeplasmatales; family Acholeplasmataceae; genus Candidatus Phytoplasma; species Italian clover phyllody phytoplasma. The sequence continues at coordinate 3,521 of NZ_AKIM01000023.1, read as the reverse complement.
TTTTTTAATTCGCGAATGGCAAATCGGATTATCTATTTTCTTAGTTGTCATTGTTAACGGTATTTTCGCTTTTTTACAAGAAAGCAAAGCAGAAAAAATTTTGTCTTCTTTAAGTGATATGATGCCTAAAAAAATCCAAGTTTATCGCAATAATCAAATAGAAGTGATAGATGTTATCGATTTAACTATCGGAGATTTAATTTTTTTAGAAGTAGGGGCTACTATTCCTGCTGATTTAAGGATAGTGCAAGCTAATAATTTTTTCGTTGATAACTCCATGTTATCAGGCGAAACGATCCCCTTAAATAGAACAGCTAATCCTAACATGCAAGATGAATGTGTTGCCGCTGAAATGCCTAATTTAGTTTATGCAGGTACAACAGTTTCTGAAGGTAGCGCTAAAGCAGTTGTTTATTCTATTGGAGAAAACACTCAAATAGGGAAAGTATCTGTTTTATCCGAAAACATCGATAAAGGATTATCTACTTTAGAAAAAGAAATTCACAGAGTAGTTAAAAAAATTAGTTTTATCGCTTCTTTATTAGCTTTAGTAGTCTTTTGTGTATGTTTATGGCGTTTTAAAGCTGATAATTCTTGGGGCAAGGCTTTAAGTGGCGCTATTGTAGTGGCTTTAAGTATGTTAGTGGCGAACATTCCTGAAGGATTATTGCCGACTATCAACTTAAGTTTAGCTATCGGAACCCAAAGAATGTCGAAACAAAACGCTTTAATTAAACAATTATACTCAGTGGAAACATTAAGCTCCGCTACAGTTATTTGTACCGATAAAACAGGAACTTTAACGGAAAACCAATTAACTTGTAAAAAAATTGTCTTTCCGGGCGGTTATGTCGATATTGCTGGTAATGGTTTAAAAAAAGAAGGACAAATCAAAAATTTAAATCAAGCAACAGACGATAAAGTCTTGAAAAAAATATTTATTGCTTCTATTATGGCTTCAGAAGCGAACTTAATTGATGATGAGAAAAATAAAGACGATTATCAAGTAGTAGGTAACCCTACCGAAGGTTCTTTATTAGTTGCCGCTAGTAAATACGGGCTTTCTATCGATGAAGTACGTCAAAATTTTACAGTTGAAAAAACTACTCCTTTCTCTTCGGAAACTAAAAAAATGAGTGTTTTAGCGACGAATGTGGCACAAGAAAAATATGATATTGGTAGCAAATATTTATTTGTTAAAGGTGCTCCAAGTGTTTTATTAAAAGAGTGTAATGCTCAATATAAGAATAACCAAGTAAGCTCTTTTTCTGAAGCAGAAAAAGAATTCTTTTACGAAAGAAACGAAGAATTATCTAACCAAGGTTATCGTATTTTAGCTATCGCTTATAAAAAAATTGAAGACGGTTCTTTAGAAGAAACTAATATGGTCTTCTTAGGATTCGCTGTTAATTTCGATCCTCCAAAAATTGAAGTTAAAGGCGCAGTAAAAGATTTATTAAAAGCTGGTTTAAAAATCACTGTTATCACTGGAGATTACGGTTCTACAGCTATTTCTATCGCTAAACAAGTAGGTATTATCGAAGAAGAATATATCAATATTGATGGTAATCAATTAGAAAAAATGTCGCAAGAAGAATTGCAAGATTCTTTAAAAACAAGAGTTCCTGTTTTATTTTCCCGAACAACTCCTAAACACAAATTAAGAATTGTTGAAGCTTATCGCGCCAATGATGAAATAGTGGGTGCTATAGGCGATGGAGTGAATGATATTTTGGCTATGAAAGCCGCTCATATTGGTATTGCAATGGGTAAATCTGGTAAAGATGTCGCTCGTAATGCAGCGGATATGATTTTATTAGATGATAATTTCTCCACCATTCCTAAAGCAGTTTTAGAATCTAGAGGAATCTATTCTAATATTAAAAAATTCATGACTTATGTTTTATCCTCAAACATTCCTCAAATTTTCCCTATTATCGTGATGACTTTATTTAAAGTGCCTCTGTATTTAACTGTTATGCAGATTTTAGCTATTGATTTATTAACGGACTTAGTACCTGCTATTGCTTTAGGTGCTGAAGAACCCGAAAAAGATTTATTAGATCACAAACCTCGTACAGAAAATGACCATTTATTAGACAAAAAAATATTAAAAAGAAGTTATGGCTTTTTAGGAATTGTAGAAGGTGTATTAGCATTAGTCTTTTTCTTAGTTTTTGGCGGTTACCAATTTTTCAGCAATCACGGAATAGCTTTTAAAGATATTTCTGAACAAGCAGATTTCATTTATGCGTCCACAATGGCTTTCGGAGCAGTTATTTTTGCTCAAGTAGGCAATGCTTTTGCTTGTCGTTCGGATAAATTATATTTTTGGGAAAGTTACAACAAGAAAAATAAACTTTTATACGTGGGAATTATCTCCGAGTTATTCTTATTTGTGTTAATTTCTCAAAATATAGGGTTTTTGAATTCCTTTTTCAAAACTAAACCGATAAGATTTATAGATTATTTATACTTACTTTTACCAATAGTGGTTATGTTAGGTTTTGATACTTTAAGAAAAAAATCATTAATAACAAAAAAACCAGCTGAGACCAAATAATTAAGCTTTTTAACCATGAAATAACAAAAAAACTTTTATCTGTTTTTTTGTTATTTTTTTACATTTTAAAGGTTTTAAATGTTATTATTTAATTTGAAAACGATGAAAACAAATAAGAAAAAAGGGAGAGCGAATGAAGCTAATTGTAGGTTTAGGAAATCCGGGAAAAATGTTTGAATTAACCCCTCATAATATAGGTTTTATGTTAATTAATTATTTAGAAAAAGAATGGAAAAAAAACATTTTAACTACTAAAAAAGAGCTATCAAGTATCGTTTCTCATCTTCAATTAGAACAAGAAACCATTTTGTTAGTTCAACCGCAAACTTATATGAATTTTTCAGGCAAAGCCATCAAACAACTGATGTTGAAATATAATATCCCTAAGGATGATGTTTTAGTGCTCGTTGATGATATCAATTTAGAGCCAGGCACTTTTAAGCTCAAATATAAAGGCGGTCATGGTGGTCATAATGGTTTAAGAAATATTATAGATATGCTACATTCTAAGGAATTTAAAAGATTAAGAATAGGAGTTGGTCTTGATTCTCGTATTCCCTTAGAACAATATGTTTTAAACCGTTTAAATACCCAAACACAAAAACAAATTACAAATAATTTTCCTTTGTTTAAAAAGTTAATTAGCAATTTTATCCAAGGTTATCCTTTTACTAATTTAATGAACACTCTTGTTTAAGAAAGAAATGATGATTTTCTTCTTTTAAAAAACAAGTTAAAAGAGTGATTATGCGCTTTTCAGGCGCCTTTCTTTCTTAAGAAAAAAAGATGTTATTTTTTGATAAAAAAATTGTTAAAAAGATGATAATTTTGATAAAATAAATAATGTTGCAAATGTTTAAAAATGAATTAATTTTTTGCGATAGAAAAATGTTAAAAAGTAAAGCTTTTAGATGAAATGAAATCAACTTTTAACGTTTAATAAATTAATTAAATTTTT
>NZ_AKIM01000022.1:0-9270 GCF_000300695.1 Italian clover phyllody phytoplasma str. MA1 | reverse complement strand
CCACTAAACTTTTTTTTTCTTCGTTTTGCAATTTTTGTTGAGATTGGATTGCACTAATTTCTTCTGTTAACCTTTGCTCTATGCTTGTTTTTTCTCTTTGAAGAGAAACGATCTCTTGTTGTTGGGAAGATAAAATATTTTCTTGTCCTTTGATGTTTTGAATTAATTGATCAATTCTTTTTATTAATTGTTTTTTTTCTTGTTCGTTGGAAAGATTGTTTTGATTTGCCAGGAAAAATCGTTCTTTAACCACATTTAGTTCTCTTATTTTGTCGTCCATATCTGTTGATTGTCGTTTAATAAGGGCGTTTTGTTGGTGTATTTTAGTTTCTAAAAGATTTATTTCATGGCGTTGTTGATTGATGGTTACTTGTTTTTGTGTATATAAATCTTGATATTTTATATCGGGATAGAATTAATGCGTTTTACATTTTAAAATGGGTTTATTACACTAAGCCCCCCACACCACCGTACAAGCAAGTTTCCAAGCATACGGCGGTTAAAATAGTGTGTTAATGTCAATTTTTCTTAAAAAAATAGGAGTCATTTATAAGTTTAAATGTTTTTTTAAAGAAATTAATATAGCCTTACTATTTTTTCATCTTTCGCCTTGTAAGGGTCGTTATCCCTCTCCTTGGTGAGTCAGTATATTTATGCATTTCAGCATTAATTGTCAATTTCTCACGACTACTATGATTCTGCTTCTCCCTTGACAACAACCTTAACAACTATCAAGTTAAAAAAGGGTTCTGTTTTAGGGAAATAGAAGTTACTCTAAATATCTACGTAATCAATTTAGGCGAGCTGACCTGAGCAATTATATCTTATTTGGTATAAAACATTTTCTGACAGGTAGGTTTGAGGTGGGAATTAACTCCATCATCTAGAACGATGACAATGATTTTAACATACGAATTAAAATACGTTAAAAAACCTCAAAATTGTTGATATAAACGGCAATAAAGCTATTTTTATCTACAAGTTATGATTTGTAACCCTTTTGGTTGCTCTTAGCTCCTTTTCAGAAGTTATCCGTGTTGATCGTTTGCTCTTGCGTCTTCTTGTTGGATTAAAGGATGACCCTCATTTGCGCTTTTATTTTCTGCTGTAATTTATAATTCTTTCGTTTTATAGACCGAAAATATGAGTTAGACCATCATTGCAGGTCCAGCATTTCGTTATTTATGCTGATATTTAGGCATCTTTCTCGCCCTAATTCTTCTTTTAATATTTTTATTTCTTGTTGGTTAGCTTGTATTTGTGGTTGTAAACTTTTTTTATAACTTTCGCTACTTTGAACGAGAGGATTTTGATTTATGATTTTAATTTGTTCTTCCAAAAACATCACTTGACTTAATGTGTCAATTAAAAATTGAATATGTTTTTTAGAAACAAAGATCATATTAGCTGGTTGCCAATTGCGCCAAAAATACCCTATTCCGCCTTGAAAATTGTTTTTTTTATGTTGTAAATATGTTTGATAATTTTTTAAATCATTGGCGTTTCCGACAAATACAAAAAGGTATTCATTAGGGTCAAAAACGGTCGTAGCGATTGTATCGCTAAACTCTTCTACAATATTATAATTTTCTAAGGTTTGAAAAAGAAAATCAATGTTTTTCTTGTCTTTTTCCTGAAAATTATAATATTCCTTGTCTATTTGTTCGAAAACCATTTTAACAACATGTTCTAATAAACGTTGGCGAAAAGCTGCGTTTTGTATGAACGGCAACATTTTTTTAATTTTTTCTATAGAAGGGTAAAGAATAGGGGAAACTGTTTTTTTCGTTTCTGGTTGTTTATTATGATAAGGAGTGATTCCGTATATAGGACTTATTAATGAAAAGGTTAGAAAGATGAAAAAATATTTCCAAACCTTTTTTCCTTGAATTGACATATTTTTTTGTTAATGCTTTCTAATGAAAATTAATATCCTCTAAAAATGAAAATATTATTTTTGTAATTTTCTCTTTAATGGGTTGTATAAAAAAATAGATATGTAGTAAAAAACCATAAAAATACATTTTATGGAATTTGCGAGAAAGTTGTTTCATTTATAGAATAAAAAAAAGTTTCTTGATTTCAAAAAAATTAATTCGCCTCTCTTTGAGGGGGATAATATTTTAATCCAGTTAGAACAAATTTGATATATATATATATATATTTTCATACCTTTCTAATAAAAATATTTACATAACATTATAATTATATCATTAAATAATATAAAAATATCTGATATGATTTATAAAAAAAAGACCTTATTAAAAAGGTCTTTTTTTAATGATAAAATGTTTATTTTTGCGTTTTTTCTTGCTGTATTGTCATTTCTTCTTGAATTTTATCTTCTACTTCGGATGAGTCGGAATTTTTTTCTATGATGTTGGCTTGTTCATCTTTTTTATCATTTTTTTTGGATTTCTTTCTGAATAAACTCCATTTTGTATTTTTTTTGGTTTTTCCTTTAGAATCTGTGATTGCTTCTTCATCAGAATTTAACATTGTATCTTCTGTATTTAACTCTTCGTTTTGACTTTCTTCAATGATGATTTTTTCTTGTTGTTTCTCTTCTTCTTTTGTTAACTTATTTTCATCTAATTTTTCTTGAAATTGATTGTCTAAATTATCGTTAAAATATGTTGGTTCGACATACTCTTCTAAATTTTTTTGTACATCAGAAACCAATTTTTCTGTCGGAAAATCGTTTTTTTGCTCTTTATTGTAAAAAAAACTAAAATAAATAATAAAAAATAATAAAAGGCCGAGCAAAGGGACAATTAATGATATTTTTAAAATGTTGTTTGAATCGTTGGTGTTTCTAATAATCTTTCCTCTTGTTTACATTTAATTGTTTAATTGTTTGAATTTTAATTTAATTTTTGAATTTGAATTTGAATTTTTATTTTAATTATTACGATAAAAAGGAGAAAAACATATTTATTAATATTATTGTAATGATTTTTAAAACCATTACAATAATATTATAATTATTTTAATTCTAATATTAACAAAGAAAATAATAATATTACTCTTTTTATAAATATCAAATTATATAAAGCAATTTAGCAAAAAAACCGTTATAAAAAGAACGGTTTTAGTTTTATAAAAAAGAATTGTAAATTTATTTTTTTATGAATTCCACCACGGACCAAACAACGATATTATTTTGCCAACTGAAGAGTTGTAGGTGTTGGAGGTGACGGCTGGTAAAGCAGGATTATTTTCATTGGCGTCAACATTGGAGTTTTTGTTGTCTGGAGTTGTACCCCCTAACCATGTCGGCAAATTCTCCTTTATCAAATCTTTTATTTTTTGAATTAATTGAGGCGGCAATTTATTAATACTTGTTTTTAAACTTTCCACAATATCTTTCAAATGAATATTATCTTCAATATTTTCCATTTTATCCTTAACTGCTTTAGTAGCTTTTTCTAAGTTATCTAATGCTGTAGAAATTTTCTCAATAATTTGTTTTTTATCTTCTTTAAAATCTTTATCCCATGAGTTGATTTTACCTGTAATATTATCCATTAATGATTTTTTATCTTTTTCAATACTTTGACCTAAATTGTCGATCGCTGTTTGTATTGTTTTAGCTAAATCATCTGCTAAAGCTTTTGCTTTTTGGTCTAAAATAACTAATATTTTTTGAGTAATTTCTTGAGTATTGAAAGCTTCTATTTTGCCTTCCGCTTTTTTGGTTAATTGCTCTAAATGTTTAGGAATTAATTCTTTAGTAAGGGAATGTTCTAAATTATCCATTTTTACTCTTAAAGCTTCAGATAAATCTTTGACCATTTTATCTTTATCTTCTTTAAGATCTTTATCCCATGAATCCATTTTTTCAAATAATTTATTGGACACTTCATCTATTTTTTTATTAGTTTTTTTCGTAATTGCATCTTGTGTTATGGCTAAAGCATTAGAAATAATTAATAAAAAAATCACCGATGTTAAAACTAAAATCGAAATAATATAAAAGTTTTTTTTATTAGGTTTAAAAATATTCATTTTCATAACTTTTTATTATTCTCCTATAATATTTGCATAGAATAGCTAAAATAAAAATAAAATTTTTTTAAATTTTAATTCTTGTTTCTTATGGAAGAAAAAATTTATTCTATTAATAATATGTTTATTTCCAAAAACATATTCTTTAAATCTATTTTATTATATAGTATTTTTAGTGTTATGAAACATTTTTTTTGAACCAGTTCATCAAATAACGACTTTTAAGGAAAAAATTAATGAAAAAAATAATCTTTTCAGTAAGGTAAAAACCGTTGTAAAAGAAAAAAAAGATCTATTTTAATTCCAAATAATAAAAAGATGTTTTTTCGGTATTTTTAATAAAAAAAGATATTTTAAAAAAATTCTTTTAAATAAGACCTAATAAACGATTAAAAAAACTTTTTCATCTTTTTTATTAAAATATTTTGATTTTTAAACAAAATAATGTAAAATATTATTTTAACGAATACATTACATTTCAATATCTCAAAAGAATTATTTTATTTTGACATATTTGAAAATGTTATTTTCAACAAATATAAACAAGTTTATTGAAATAATAGGGTTATTATTTATAAAATTTTAAGATAATGAAATTCTTTGAACTACTTTTAAACGTTTAAATAAAATATTTATCTAGTCGATTTTACTATTAACCTAAATAATTATATTTTAATGTTGACAAATGACAAATTTTAATATAAAATTAAATAAATATTAATATCTCAAATTTAATCATTTAAGATATATTTGATATTTTTATTATAAAAAACTTTACAATTTTAATAATTTTTTAAAAAGTTATAATGATTGTAAAAATAGTTATTTTTTGGTTTTGCATAAATGATGACAAAGAATTGATATAGTTCATAAAATATTAATCTTTTTTCTTTTTTTATATAACCAAGTCCTTCAAATAAACAACTTTTTCCAAAATATGCATTTTTAATAAAAAAACATTTTGATTTTTAAACGGTCGTTTTTGTTAGAAAAAAACTTTCATAAAGTAATTCGAAATATATGAAATTTAGATAAAAAACAAAGGAGAAAAAAAGATATGAAAAACATGATAGAAATTAAAAATTTAAATAAATCATTTGACGGAAAACACATTTTAAAAAATATTAATTTAAATATTCGTAACCAAGAAATACTTACTATTATAGGTCATTCTGGTTCCGGTAAATCCACTTTATTAAGAACTTTAAATTTATTAGAAGTACCTGATTCAGGGGAAATTTTGATTAATTCACAAAACATCTTAGATAAGAACGTTAATTTATCTGAGTTACGAACTCAAGTAGGAATGGTTTTTCAAAATTTTAACTTATTCGAAGAAAAGACTGTTTTAGAGAATTGTTGTTTAGCGCCGGTTAAAGTTTTAAAAATGGGTAAAGAACAAGCTAAAGCTAATGCTTTACAAAAACTAAAAGAAGTAGGTTTAGAAAAATTTGCTGATGTAGATGTGAAACGAATTTCTGGAGGACAAAAACAAAGAGTCGCGATCGCTAGAACTTTATGTATGCAACCAAAAGTTATTTTATTGGACGAACCAACTTCCGCTCTAGATCCCGAATCTTCTCAAGAAGTAATGCAAATATTAAAAAAATTAGCTAAACAAAAAGAAATTACTCTAGTTATTGTTACGCATGAAATGAAATTCGCTAAAAAAGTTTCTCATAATGTTTGTTTTATGGAAAACGGCGTTATTGTGGAAAAAGGTTCTTCTAAAGAAATTTTTGAAACTAATAAATACCCTAAAATAAGATCTTTTTTTGAAGAATTTTGATCTCATTTAATTAAAAAATACTTTTTAATGCTATAACTATGTGCTTTGAAATAAAAAAGCGTTTCGAACAAAAAAATAAAGCGTTTATAAATATTTAAAATAAGAAAAAAGGAATGATAGATTTTATGGATTTAAACATAAAAACATATTGGAAAAAAAATAACAAAAAAATATTTTTTTTGACTATTTTTTTATTATTTTTTATTTGGCTACATTATTCTGTTTTATCTTTTTCGGATATTAAAAATAATTCTGACTTGACCACGAAAGATCCTTCTTTTTGGTTTAACTTATACCAATCCTTGCCAGCTTATAAACAAGGTTTTTTGACTACTTTATTATTGGCGATAGACGGTCTTTTTTTAGGTTTTTTATTGGCTATATTATTAACAATGTGGAAAAATTCTTCTGAAGAAGGGATAAAAAGAAAAAGAACTTGTTTAATTTATCTGCAAAAAATATTAACAGTTATTTTTAACTTTTTAATGAATTTTTTTAAAGCTATACCCATAGTAATTCAAGCTTTATTATTTTATAGTTTTTTAGTGAATATACCATCTTTTAAAGGTTCTTTAGGGCCAGTGATAATCAGTTTGATCGTTATTATGTTAAATACAGCTTTTAATCTAACAGAAATTATGTTAAACCATATTAAATTTTTAGATCCTGGACAAATAGAAGCCGCTTATTCTTTAGGAATGAACCAAAAACAAGTTTTTCGTTATATCACTTTAGGACAAACTTTTAAAAGAACGATTCCCTCTATTTGGAACCAGTTTATTATTAATTTGAAAGAAACCGCTTTATTTCAAATAATCGGAGTAGTAAGTCTTATTTTCGCAGCCCAAAGGCAAGTTTCGATTACTTTTGACACTATTACCCCTTATCTTTTAATAAGTTTGTTTTATTTAATGTTAGTTGGTATGACGGATTTAATCAATCAAAAAACTAAACATTAATTATTTGGGAACAAATAATTATGACAACAGAATAATCTTAAGAACAAAGTAATCAATCGAAATATAACAATCCATCCTATTGGAAAATAAGATGAAGAAAAAATGATTGATTTAAAAGTTAGCATTCGAAATAAATATTTAATTTAAGTGACAAAATTATTAATGAATATCTTGTTTTCAACTTTTATTAGTTTAAATTAATTTGTTTATTTTTAACAAAAGAAACTAATTAATTTAAACGAAATTGATCGGAAGGAATAATTGTAACTTTATGGAAACTTTTATATTAAAAAAATATCTTATGAAAAATTGGAAAAAAATTTCCATCGGCACGATAATAGCGATTCTTTTGGTTTGGCTTAATTTTTATATCTTAATGCCGCCTAATGGTGTTAAAAAAGATGAAAAAAAAACTTTAACTTTAGGAATCGTGAATAACGCTCCACCTTTCGCTTTTGACGGAACCAATAAAGAGAATGGACATGAAACTATTAATGGCGATTTTATCAGCGGTTCTGATATTGAATTATTTAAAGAAATAGCTGACAAAATGAATAGGAATTTGATTATTAAAACTTTCTCTTTTCCCGGGATATTAAACGCTGTTAAACAGAGTACAGTAGACGTTATTATCGGAATGTTAAATGTTACAACTGAAAGAAAAGAACAAATGTTATCTATTGAGTATCATACCCCTGATTTAGGTATTCTTGTTAGAAAAGATGATCCTTTGTTTAAAGAGAAAAAGGATGCAATAAAATTAAATGACTTAAAGGAAGTGAAAAGAATAACCACTATTATCGGTTCAATATATGATATTCAATTTTTCGATACTTTGCAAAAACAACGTTATTTGCCAAAAGCTAAAAAAACAGCTTTAAAAGAGGACGCGGTAAATTGTGCTGAGTCAGTTTCTAACAGAACAGCAGACGTTCTTTTATTAGAATATCCGGTAGTAGATTTAATCGCCAATCAACAACGTGATAAATTCAAAGCTTTCAAATTAACAGGTTTGCCTTATAACATAAAAGTCCCTCCTTTAGGCATGTTCTTGCGAAAAGGTCCAAAAGGAGAAGGTTTAAAAAAAGAATTAGAAGTCGCTTTAAAAGACTGTTTAACAAAGTCCAAAACAACATATCAAGACAAATACCATCCGACAGCAATTAACAAACATAAAAAGGTTATCGATTCGACCAAATCCAAAACAAATTTTTTCAAAACATATTATAAAAGTTTTTTGATTTCTTTATTATTGGCTGTTAACGGCTTGCTTTTAGGTTTTATATTATCTTTATTATTTTTCAAAATTAAGTTGTTATCAGTCAATGTTGCTGTAGAATCACCTGCCAAAAAATCTTTTAAAATAAAAAACATCTTTTCTGTTTTAATAGATAGTTTAATATATGTTCTTAAAGCGGTTCCTATTTCTATTCAAGTTATTTTAGTTTATAATTTATTAGTTCTTAATTTTAATTTTTTCAAAGTAAATTCTTTAGGTTCTTTTTATGCTGCTTTAATTATCATTTTAATCAATAATGCTGCTATTTTAACTAGTGTTTTCGTTAATAATATGAAACTTTTAGATAAAGGGCAAATTGAAGCTGCCTATTCTTTAGGGATGGAAAAAAAACAAGTTTTCAATTATATTATTTTAAAACAAACTTTAAAAAGATCTATGCCTTTTGTTTGGAATCAACTAATTATTAATTTTAAAGAAACAGCTTTATTTTCTATCATTGGGTTACCTAGTTTATTATGGAGTGCTCAACGTAATATTGTTCTTACTAATGATAAAATTACTCCTTTCGTGATCGTTAGTGTTATTTATTTAACTTTAAACACTCTTACCAACTGTATTGGTAAAAAAATTAATAAAAATTAAATTAAAAATTAAATTATTAAACATAGCTTTTTTGTTTTAAACAACTTATCAAAAACAAGTTCTTTTTCGTCGGGACTTGTTTTTTTTTTTTTTTGTGTATAATGATTTTTAATAATTTATTTTTTTAAATTATTAAAAAATTAATTCCAAAATGAAAAAAGGTTAAAAAGAAATGAATTATAGAACCCACTGTGACCGATTATTTGGACTCGAATTTTCTTAAAAAAACGTCATCAAAAGAACAAATTTTTACACTTCGAACTCGCAAAAAAACAAATAGCAAAAATATTAAAAAAATTAATAGAAAAGAATTATAAATTTACAGTATGAATTATAAAAATAAAAAAATATTAATCAGATTAAGTATATTTATTATAAGTATTATTGTTTTAATACTCATAATTTGGGATTATAATAATTCTCAAAAACCAATACCCCAAAATAATAAAGAAGAAAAAAATGAATATTTATTAAAAAAAATAATTTATAAAGATAAAACGCAAACAAAAATAGATCATATAAAAGAAGTTAATGAAAAAACTAGAAAGAGTAGGTGATAAGTGAATAAAGTTGTTTTTCTATTTAAATAAAAATTAAATAAAAGGAGATTTTAAATGTCTAGAAAAAGAAGT
>NZ_AKIM01000021.1:0-5741 GCF_000300695.1 Italian clover phyllody phytoplasma str. MA1 | reverse complement strand
TGTTTTTAAAAAGCTGTTACTTTTAATATTTTGGTCTTTTCTGAAGAATTGTTCAATAAATGATATTCTTCATTAATAGATAAATAAAAAGTATCGTCTTTTTTTAATAAATAATGTTTTTTGTTTAAAACTAAAACCACTTCACCTTCTAAAACATAACAAAATTCATCATTGATTGTTCTTGTTTGAATTATTGTTTGTCCTTGGGATTCTATTTCTATTATAATAGGTTTTATTTTATTTTTTTCTAATTTTGGAAATATATTATAAATAGTATGCTTTAAATTATGATTTGGCGCACTAATAAAATCGTCTTTAGTGTTGATTAATGATAAATTTTTCTCTTGTTTAAAAAAATCTGATAATGAAACGTTAAAAATTTCTAACAAAGGAAATAAAGTTTTTAAAGAAGGAGAAATTAAATTATTTTCAATTTGAGAAATATAACCACTAGTAACATTAATTTTTTCAGACAATTCTTTTTGTGTTAATTTATTTTTTAATCTTAAAGTTCTAATTTGAAATCCAATATCCACTTCATCTTCCTTTTAATATTTTTTTAAATAACTTTTTTATATACCTAATAAGAGATTTAATTCTCGGTATAAATAAATTTGTTGATTAAAATATTTTTTCGAATTATTTTTATTTTTTTTATGATTTTTATATAATTCTAATTTGTCTTTTTGATATTTCAATCTCCATAAAATTTTTAAGAGTAATAATTTTATTTTTCCTCTGAAAAGCTGTTTTTTACGAAAACGAACAGTTTTTTTATCAATTTTATTAATTTGTTTTAAAATAGAGTTATTTTTTTGTAAAAAGGTGTTTTGACTATTTTCGTAAGAGTCGAAAATAATTTTTTCTTTCTTTTCTTGGTTTTGTTTGGTTATTTTGTTTTGTATAGGGTATAATTTTATTTTTTTAACTATTAAATCAGATTTTTTTTTAAAAGCAGATAAGAAATCTTGAAATAAAAGCTTTTTTTCTTCTTCTATTTGCTTCATTTCTTGGACAAAATTATTCTCTATTTCTTTCAAAGTATCATCTAAATTTTCCTGAATTAAAGTAATTTTTTCTTTCATTTGAACTAGCTGTTGATTAATAGCTTGTTGTTCTTTTTCGATTGTTTTTTTGATTCTGTTTTCTTCTTCTTGGGCGACGAAACGGATATTTTTAATTTGAGAAAAATGAATGTCTTTAGCGATATCTAAAAAAATATCAGTTAATAAAAAAATTTTATTATTATGGGTCAATAATAAGTTTTGCTTATCTTGTTCTTGCTTAGATAAGATATGACGATTATATTTGTTCCATTCGTAATAATCTAGACGAGATTGATCCACGAAAAAGGTTAAATTATGCCAAAAAGACCACCAATAATTCCAAAACTTTTTTACTTTGAATTTATTTGATATTTGGGATAAAAAAGTTTTTGGAGCAGATGTTTGATTAATGGTAATAATTTGTTGAAACAATTTATTTTGATAAAAATTCTTTTTTTGTAATATTTTATTTTGTGTTTTTCGTAAAGCGTTGATTTGGCTTTCTTTTTGGTCTTTATTGTTCTTCTTTTGCTTTTGCCAATGATTTAATTGTTCTTTCCATGATTGATAAAGATTATTAGAAATTTTAATTTTTTTATCAAAAAAAGCGAAAAAATTATTATTAGGATTATCATATTTAAATTGTACATTATGAACTAAATCACGAATAAAAGAAATATTTTTGTCATAATATTCTAAAATAACCTGGATTAAATCAATTTTTTCTTGTATCAACAACTCTTCGAAAAGATATATTTCTTTTTGCAAAAGATAATGTGAATCAAAGTGTTTGTCGTGAATTTGATCAATAAAAAATTGCAACAAAGAACTCACTTCTTCAAATTCTTCTGTATCAAATAAGACTTTAGATTTATTATTGTTTAAATAATTGTTTAATTTATCTTGCATTATGTTTATCAAATTATTTTGTCGGTTATTAGCTTCGTTAAGATGAGCAATAAAAGAAATTAATTTTTTTAAAATATTTTTTTGATTGATAAAATTTTTTTCTATGATATTTTCTATTTTGATTTGTTGAACTTTCATACGAAATAATAAATTTTCTTGTTGTTGTTTATAGTTCATATTTTCAAAATGTATTTTATGTTCTTGATTAACATATAGATGTTCTAAATCTTCTTTTAAACGTTGTATTTGTTTATGATTTTGAATTATTTTAGCATAATATTCAGATGTAATTTTAATTTTTTCAATTTTTAACTGCATCTTTAATAAATATTTGTTATGTTGGGTTTTATGCTTTAAAAATAAAACTTTTCTTTGAAATTCTAAATTGTTAATTTTTTTTTGTATCTCTTGATTTTTTTGTAAAAATAAATATTCTAATTTGTTTTTAGCGTATTCTTCTCGTCTTTCGATTTTAATCATTTCATAATGTTTTTGAACATCTGTTTGTCTTAATTCGATATCTAGCATTTTAATTTGTTGGAGATATTCATGATTAATTAATTCTTTTTCTTGTTTACAAATTAAATGTTGGTTATAAATCTCCATGTCAGTAATTTTAACAAAGATTTTTTTTTCTAAAGCAATGATGTTTAACGCTTTGTTGTAAAGAAATTTTAACCAAAAATATTTTTTACGCCAAATATTTAAATCTTTATAATAACGGATTTCATTTTGCATCATTTCTTTCATTAAAGATAAAAAACATTTTTCTTTAGTTTTAGACACCGATTCCAGAAAAAAAAACATCATTAATTTTTTTTCTTCAAATAAAATCTGTTTTTTTTTTTCTAAAGCATTTTTATTATGTTTAAAAGTGTTTTTTTCTTGATCAAAGATTTTATTATGATCCGCTAATTTATTTTGAAAAAGATCATTTATTTTTTGCATTTTTTCCGCAAAAATATTATTTTTCTTAATTGCTTTTTGGTTAATGTGAGTTAAATTCTTTTTATAATTTCTTTCTAGTTTATTTAAATTAGCGTTTAAACCGTTTTTTAAAACGATAATTTGTTTATTAATTAATATATTTTTTTCATGAAAAGATTGATAGGTTTCACTGGATTTGAATTTAGTTTTTTCCGAAATTTCTAAATGTTTTTGTAAAAAATTATTTTTTTCTTTTTCTTGTTCTGTATGTGTTTTTTGTTCCAAAAAAATAATATTGTCTAAATCGGTTTGTGTTTTTTGTTTTAAAGAATCAATATTTTGTTCAAATAAAGCGTTAATTTTTTTTTTAGCAAAATTATTATGTTTAATTTTTTTAATTAATTCTTTAATGTATTTGTGTTCTTTTTTATCTTTTTGAATAAAATTAGTGTATAAAATGCTTTGAAATTTATTTTTAATATAAGATAGGTTATTGCGATGATCAACGTTTAAATCTTTTAATTTAAGAAAAATTTGCTGATTTAATATTTTAGTTTGTTGATCAATTTCTTGTTCAAAAGACACACTTTGGGCCTGATAATCATAAGGAAAGGAATTATTGCTTTGTAAAAGATTATTCAAATAATTTAACACAAATAATAAATTATTTTGCGAAAAATCTTTATTATTGTGTTCAATATCAGTTATAGAAGAAACATTTTTTTGTTTAAAAGACATATTCATTTTATCCTCGTTACCCTAATATTAATACTTATTATATATTATAACACACTAAAACATAAGATAATAATATTTAAAATGTTATAATCAAATAGAGAGCAGCTCGAGGTGTAAAATGTATTATTATATTAAAGGTAAAATTATCGAAATTAATAAAAATAGCGTTATTGTTGATAATCATGGTATTGGTTATCATATTCATTTTTTTAGCCCTTATTTGTTCCATTTAGAACAAGAAGTAAAATTATTTCTTTATTATTATATTAAAGATAATATCCGTGATTTGTATGGTTTTACAGAAATAAAATTTCTTTCTTTTTTTAAAAAATTAATTTCTATTCCAGGGATAGGACCTAAAAGCGCTATTGTGATCACCAATGTAGAATTTTTTCAAGAAACGCAAAACGCTATTAAACAAAATAACATCGCTTATTTAATGAAATTCCCTGGTATTGGTAAAAAAACAGCTCAACAAATTATTTTCCATTTACAAAATAATTTAGTTACTCCAAAAACACAAACCAACACTTTTGTCCTCAACCCTAAACAAAATGATGTTAAATATGCTTTGATGAATTTAGGTTTTAACGCTAAACAAGTTGAACATATCATTTATAAAATAGATTCTAACCAAAGTTTAGAATTAATGATAAAAGAAGCTTTAAAACTTTTAATTAATAAATAAAAGGATTAAAAATACCATGAACACTAAAGATATTGTCAACGAAGAAATCAAAATAAATAATAAAGATGAACAATTTTTAAGACCACTATTGTTAAACCAATACGCAGGACAACCAAATATTAAAAATATTTTAAGTGTTTATATTAAAGCCGCCCAAAAAAGAAAAGAATCGTTAGATCATCTTTTATTTTACGGTCCGCCTGGCTTAGGCAAAACTACTTTAGCTAAAATTATAGCTAATGAATTAAAGGTTAATTTTAAAATTACCAGTGGAGCGGTGGTAGAAAAAACTGGCGATTTAGCAGCTATTTTAAGCAATCTTCAACCAGGAGATGTTTTATTTATTGATGAAATTCATCGCTTGCCGAAAAATATTGAAGAAATTTTATATGCTGCTATGGAAGATTATGTTTTAGACATTATTATCGGTAAAGAAAACGAAAGACGTACAGTGCGAATTGATTTGCCACCTTTCACTTTAGTAGGAGCGACTACTAAATTCGGTCATATTTCTTTCCCTTTAAGAGATCGTTTTGGCTTAATTTTAAAATTAAATTATTATAACGAAAAAGAGTTAAAACTTATTTTAAAAAGAACTGCTTTGGTTTATGGTAATCAAATAGAAGAAAAAGCTTTAGCAGAATTAGTTAAAAGAAGCAGAGGAACCCCTAGAATTGCTAACCGTTTATTCAGAAGAGTAAGAGATTTTGCTGAAATTTATTCTAATAAAGTTCTTACTCATCAAATAACCTTAGAAGCTTTAGAAAAGCTAAAAATAGATTCTAACGGCTTAAACGAAACAGATTATAATTATTTAAACACATTAGTGAATAAATTTAACGGTGGTCCAGTCGGTATTAAAAATATTGCCGCCACTATCGGAGAGGAAATATTTGCCATTGAAGAAGTTCATGAACCATTTTTAATTAAAGAAGGTTATATCAAAAGAACTGCTCAAGGCAGAATCGCCACCGATTTAACCACTCAATTATTAAAACAAAAAAATATTCATAAAAAATAATGAACTGCGACCGATTGTTTGGACTCGAATTTTATATAAAAAAATAAAATAAACTTTAATTTTTAAATTAACTGCCTGACCAAGTATTGAATAGTTGTTATTAAAGAAAAACATCAATACGCTGAAACGCTAACAAAATCATAAAAACAAATAAAAAAAGAAAAAGAAGAACTCCATTTGCGTACAACCCCTTTTTTTTTGAAGAAATGACATTTTCAAACAAAATCTCTTTAAATAAAAAATCTTTTAGAGTTATAATAGATAACATATAAAAGAAAGATAAAAAAAGTAAAGTGTGGATTTTAATCATAAAAATAGACAAATTAAAACAAAAAATTAAATTATTACAAAAAATGATTGAAAAAATTAAAAAAATTGATAAAAAGATTGTTTTTCATTTAGTAAACCAATT
>NZ_AKIM01000020.1:0-4792 GCF_000300695.1 Italian clover phyllody phytoplasma str. MA1 | reverse complement strand
AAAATCATTATTTTTATCAACTTTACATTAATTATAAATAATGTATTTTCTTTTATGAAACTTCATTTTTAATTTTAAATAAACTAAAAAGGATATAAAAATGTAATTATTAGAATGGGCTGATTTTGTCATTCTAATCATTACATAAATAAAAATTTATAAAATATAGGTAATCAAACATGCAAATTAAAAAAAATAATAATGATTTTGTACAATATCACTTTGACGTGTCTGTCGATGAATTCGAATCTTATATCAAAAAAGCTTTTGACAAAGTTCAATCTAAAGTAGAAATTAAAGGCTTTAGAAAAGGACATGTTACCCAAAAAGTTTTTGAAAAGCATTACGGTCCTTCGGCTTTATATAAAGATGCTTTCCACATCATATATGTAGAAAAATTTCAAGAAATATTAACTAATAAAGAATTTAAAACTGTAGGAGAACCTAAATTAGTTGATTTTGATATTGAAAAATTAGACAGAAAAAAACCTTTTAGTTTCGGTTTAGAAATGGCTTTAAAACCAGAAGTAAAAATATGTGATTACCAAAAAATTACATTAAATGATTTTAGAAAAAATGTCACTGATGAAGATGTTCAAGCGCAAATGGATTTATTATTAAAACAAAATGAAACATTAGCGCCAAAAACAACTGATATTCCTTTAGAAATGGGCGATGTAGCTATTTTCGATTTTAAAGGTTTTGTGGACGGCACTCCTTTTGAAGGCGGAGAAGCGACAAATTACAGTTTAGAAATTGGCTCTAATCAATTCATTCCTGGTTTTGAAACAGGTATGTTAGGAATGAAAAGAGAAGAAAAAAGAGATATAAAAGTGATTTTTCCTGAAAATTATGGTAAAGCAGAATTAGCTGGAAAAGAAGCGGTTTTTCAAATCTTTTTAAAAGAAATGAAAACTCCTCAAAAATTCCTTGTAACTGATGAATCTATTAAAAATTTAAAATTACCTAATATTGAAACAGCGGATGAGTTGAAAAAAAACATTAAAGAACATTTAGAAAACCAAAACAATTCAGAATATAATAACGAAGTTCTACAAAAAGTTTTTGAATATTTAATAGCTAATTCTAATTTAAAAGTTCCTCAACATTTTGTACAAACAGAAGTAGAAAATATCAAACAACAATTTGCTTTTCAACTACAAAAACAAAACATGAATTTAGAACAATATTTAAAAATGACTAATTCGAACGAAGAAGAATATGAAAAAAACAATTATGAAAAAGCTTTAAAAAACGTTCAAATTAATTTCTTATTAGACGAAGTAGTGGCTAAAGAAAACATACAAGTGACTCCAGAAGAGATAGAACACAGATACCAACAAATAAGCGCGTATTATAAAATTCCTATCGATAAATTAAAAGAAAATTATGCTGTGGAAAACATCAAAAACGGTTTATTTCAAATTAAAGCTGGTGATTTGTTAATTAAAAAAGTTGTTTTTAAAGAACAAAAAGAAGTTTCCCAACCAGAGACAATAAAAGAAAATAAATAAATTATTTTTTTCATAATAAAAAATCTTTTTAGATTATAATATAATTTATAGTCTTAATGAAAATGAACAAAATAATATTAATTTAACTTCACGCATAAAAAAAGGATGAGTAGTGAATCGAATGAATAAAAAAGAAAACATTGATAAAACAGAAAAAATCGATAAAAAAAATAAAGAAAAAATAGATGATGATATTATTCCTAACGAATTGCCTGTTGTTATTGTGAGAAATGTTGTACCCATTCCTTCTAATGACTTTAGAATTGAAATAGGACGCTCTTTTTCCATCAACGCTATTAAGCAATCAGAATTGTTTGAATCTGCTTATGTGGTCATTTTATTGCAAAAAAATTTTTTACATGAAGAACCAAAAGTTTCTGATATAGAAAAATACGGCGTTTTAGCTAAAGTTTTGCTTGCTATTAAAATTGATGATTCTCTTTACAAAGTTAAATTCCGTATTTTAAATCGTGTTAAAACGCAGAAATTAACAAAAAAAGATGATTTATATAGTGCTAAATTTCTGAATGTTCCTACAGTTTTAGGCGATTTACAAGAAGAACAAACTTTAATCAAATTAATCATTCAACAAATTACTTCAAATATAAGTCAGTTTTTATTAATTTCTGAAAATAGTTTTTTAGAACAAATACAAAACGGCGTAACAACCGAAAAAGCATCTGATTTAATTATTTTTGCTTTAAGAATAGAAGAAAAAGAAAAATATAAATATTTAAAAGAACCTTCTTTAAACAAAAGGTTAGTTTATATTTTGCAAGACATTAGAGTTAAAATAGACGTAGTTGAGTTAGAAAATAAAATTAACGAAGAAGTTAAACGTAGTATTGATGAAAATCAAAAAGAATTTTATTTAAGAGAAAAAATACGTGTTATTCAAAACGAATTAGGCGATAAAGTTAAAAAAGAAGAAGAAATTGAAGAATTAAGAAAAAAAATTAATTCCGCTAATATGCCTAAAACAATTAAAGAAAAAGCTTTACAAGAACTTTCTCGTTATCAATCTATCTCCTCAGCAGTAGCTGATTCCTTTGTTATTCGTAATTATTTAGATTTTTTAGTAGCTTTACCTTGGCAAAAAACAAGTAAAGATGTTAACGACTTGGAAAAAATACAAGCTACTTTAGAAAAAAACCATTACGGTTTAGCTAAGGCTAAAGAACGTATTGTAGAATACGCAGCAGTCAAAATCATGACTAAGAAAAACGCTCAAACTATTCTTTGTTTATCAGGACCTCCTGGCGTTGGCAAAACTACTTTAGCTATTTCTATCGCTGAAGCTTTAGGGCGTAAATTCGTTAAACAATCTTTAGGTGGTATGCAAGAAGAGAGTGAAATAAGAGGACATAGAAGAACTTATGTAGGTGCTATGCCAGGGCGTATTTTAAGCGGTTTAAAAGATGCAGGCGTGAAAAATCCAGTCTTTTTATTAGATGAAATTGATAAACTAGTCACTAATTCGCATCATGATCCTTCTTCAGCTTTATTAGAAGTTCTTGATCCGAAACAAAACCAAAATTTCGTCGATCTTTATTTATCTGAACCTTTTGATTTATCGCAAGTTTTATTTATCACAACTGCTAACGATTTAAGCGCTATCGCTCCTCCTTTAAGAGATCGTTTAGAAGTGATTGAATTAAGTTCTTATACAGAACAAGATAAATTAATTATCGCTAAAGAACATTTATTGCCTAAACAGTTAAAAGAGCACGGCATTGATGAAACTCAATTCGAAATTGACGATTTAACGTTGCTTTATATCATCCGACATTATACTAAAGAGGCTGGCGTGAGAAATTTAACTAAGAAAATAGCTCATTTAATACGTAAAACTGTTAAAGAAATTTTAATCAATAAAGTTGAAAAAGTGAAAATCGATAAAAAAAACATCGAAACATATTTAGGTAAAGTTATTTTCCAACATTTATTAATGGAAGAAAAACCTCAAATTGGCGTGGTTAATGGTTTGGCTTATACTTCTTGTGGTGGAGATATTTTACCAGTAGAAGCGACTTATTACAAAGGTAAGGGTAAATTAGTTCTTACCGGTCATTTAGGCAAAGTGATTGAAGAAAGTGCTTTTACAGCTTTTAGTTTTTTAAAAGCTAATGCGGAAAAATTAGGCATTGATTATAAAATTTTTGATGAAAATGATTTCCACATTAACTTTTTAGAAGGTGCTATTCCTAAAGATGGTCCTTCTGCAGGCGTTACTATCGCAACTTCCATTTATTCAGCTATCAAAAGAACATATGTTCGTAAAGATGTAGGAATGACGGGAGAAATAACTCTAAGAGGTTCTGTTTTACCGATTGGCGGTTTGAAAGAAAAAGCTATCGCTGCTAACAGAAGCGGACTTAACACAATTTTCATTCCTAAAGATAACTTAAAAGATGTGGATGAAATTCCTATTGAAGTAAGAGAAAAATTAGAAATTATCGCTATTCAAAACGCTGATGATGTTTTTTTAAAAGCTTTAGTTCTTTTAAAAGAAGAGGTTTATAATAATGTCCTTTAGTCAAATGCAAATATTAACAAGTAATTATGTAGTATATCCAGTTGCTGTTTTAATTATTTTAGGCATCTTATTTTCTTCTGAAAAAAGCGTTGTAGACGCTTTTACAGAACAATATGGCGATAACAGTTCTCAAGGAAAAATTTCTCCTTTAGATAAAATCATTTTTATATTAGTTTTTATCCTCTTTTTTTCAGCTTTCATTACAGAACATAAGTAAAAAAAGAGAAAAAAGATATTTTTTTTGTTATAAAATATTGACATTCGTTATTTTATATGTTAAACTAACTTTAGTTACAAAATATTTTATAAAAATTATACATATAAATATTTTTTATAGTAAAAAAAGGGGGGTTTGTGAAATGCCTAAAACTATAGTTCACGAAGAAGAAAATATCGATGACGCTTTACGTAGATTTAAAAGAGATGTTTCTAAATCTGGTAACCTTGCGCAAGCTCGTAAAAAAGAGTATTATGTTAAGCCAAGTGTAGAGAGAAAAAATCGTAAAAAAATCTTAAAAAACAAAAAACATTAAATTATTTTTAATAAAATAAGCTACCTGTCCAAAAAGGTGCTTTTTTTTATTTAAAATATAATTTTTAGTATAAAAAATATTACATAAATTACATAAAAGGAAATTAAAAATTAATATGATTATTAAAATACATAATCAAACCGAAATCAATATTAAACCTTTTACTAACGCTTTATTCAAAATATTTAGTTCTTTTGAAAAAAAAAAAA
>NZ_AKIM01000019.1:0-12881 GCF_000300695.1 Italian clover phyllody phytoplasma str. MA1 | reverse complement strand
AGATAAATATTTATTATTTATCTTTTTTTATTATATATTTATCTGTATATAATAAAAATAAAAGAGGTTCATGATGTTTGCGGAAATTATTATAGATGTGGAAAGCGCTTCGTTAAATCAATGTTTTGATTATGTTATACCTGCAGAATTAGAGCCTTTAGTTAAAAAAGGTATGAGAGTGATTGTTTCTTTTGGTAATCAAAATACACACCGTTTAGGTTATATTGTTAATATTAAATCCACTAGCAAATTCGCGAAAAAACCCATTATTGAATTATTGGATAAAACGCCTTTTTTCGATGAAGAAATGTTTTTATTGGCTGATGAAATTTTAAAAATTCCTTTTACACTTAAATCTTCTGTTTATAGAACTATTTTTCCGAAAAGCCTTTTAGTCCCTTATGTTAAAAAAATAATTGTTCTTCAAGAAGAATTAATTCCTTCTGAAATTAAAACTTATTTAGAAAAAAATAAATGGCTTTTAAAGGTAGAAAAAGAATCTTTAAACAAGGAGTTGCAAAAATTAAAAAACCAAAAAATAATTGATATTATCACTATGACTAAAGATGATTTAAAAGAATTATCTTACGAAAATATGATGAAAAAAATTGTTCGTAAAAAAAAATCCTCTATTATAGAGGAAAAAAAAATGGTTTCAGAAGAGCTAGTTAATAAAGAAATTGTTTTAACTTCTCAACAACAAGCTGTTTTTGATAAAATCGATTTATTTCGTCATCAAACTTATTTATTATATTATAACAATGATTTAGATAAGACTCGCCTTTATTTAAAATTAATAGAACAAAATTTAGCCAATCAAAAACAAATCCTTCTATTAGTGCCGGAAATTATTTTAATTAAACAATTGGTGACTCAAATTAAAACTTTTTTTCCTCATTTGCCGATATCCGTTTTAAACGGAGAAATGACTCATTTAGAAAATTTAAAACAAAATCAAGCCATTAAAGAGCAAAAAATTAATTTAGTGATTGGCACTAGGATGGCGGTTTTTTCACCTCTTAATAATTTAGGAACTATCATTATTGACCAAGAACATGACGAATCTTTATTAGAAAAAGAAAAAATACCCAATTATGATTCTAAAGAATTGGCTCACATTAGAAGCCTTTACCACAATATCCCTTTAATTTTAAGTAGCCCTACCCCTTCTTTAGAAAGTTATTATCGTTTTAAAAAGAAACAATATGAATTGTTAGTTTTAAAATTAAATGATAAAGCTAAAACAATGAAACTCATTGATATGAGGGAAGAAATGAAAAAAGGGAATTTATCGCCTTTATCTACAGAATTAACTCAAGCTTTAGAACAAAATATTGAAAATGATCGTAAAAATATTTTATTTATTAATTCGAAAGGTTTTTCTCCTTTTGTTTTGTGTCGTTTTTGTAGTTATGTTCCTAAATGTGTTAAATGTCAACAAAGTTTAACTTTTTTTCGTTCTAAAAACGTTTTAAAATGTAGTTTTTGCGGATATAGTGAAAAATTTACTTCTAAATGTCCGTCTTGTGCAGAAATAGCTATGAAAAAAGTTAGTTTAGGTATTGAATATGTGGAAGATTTTTTACAAGATAAATTTCCGCACAGTAAAATAGTGAGAATGGATTCAGAAACTATTACTAATGTCAAAAAATATGAAAAAATATTAAACGATTTTAAAAAAGATAAAATAGATATTTTATTAGGAACTCAAATTATCGCTAAAAATTTCAATTTTTCTAATGTCGCTTTAGTGGGCGTCATTATGGCAGATATATTATTAAATATTCCTCATTTTAAAGCTTCAGAAAAAACTTTTCAATTATTAACTCATATAGCCAAACATACTCAAGAAGAACAAGTTATGGTACAAAGTTACGATACTCAACATTACGCTATCATTAGCGCTGTGAATTATAATATCAATTATTTTTTAAAAACCAATTTACAAGAAAGAAAGACTTCCCGAAATCCGCCTTTCGTTTTTGTTAGTAAAATAATGATAGCTCATAGGTTTATTAACAATGTGTTAAATATTGCTCATAATTTAAAAAAAATTTTAGAAAACAATTTTTATCATAAAATAAAAGTTTTAGGCCCTTCTATTCCCTTAATTCCTAAAAAAAACAACTTATATCGCGTTTTATTAACGATCAAATATAACGATTGGCCTTTAAATTTAGATTTTATTATTCAAAATCATTTACAAAAAGATGCTTTATTGTTGTTCGATCGTTTTGCTAATATTATTTAATTATCATCAATAAAAAAAGACCCTTTTATGGGTCTTTTGTTGTATATTTTTAGAATAATAAGGTTTGATGTTATTTTATGCTTTTGACTGTTCCATCTTTTTTGTAATAAGCGGTTTTTATTTCTGCACCTGTTAAAGAGTTATATTCTTTTATGGAGTAGATGGAACAACCATCGGAATTATAAGATATGTATTTTTGTCTTTCTCTGTTTGATGATTGTAGAAAGTTTCCTAAAGTATCGATTATTTGTAATAATGAGTTGCTTTTTCGTAGTTTCCTGTGTTAACGTCGTAATTATAAACTATATTAATTAACCCTTTATAAAAATTTACAGTTTTAAAATGCTTTCCTTTTTCAGGTTTATACACTTTAACCTTGTCTATTTTTTCGTCATCATCTGCATATTCAGTAATAGTGATCAAACGATTGGATTCTTCATAACCTTTAACTTCTTTGTGGCCTAAAATACCTACATTTTCAACAACTTGGTATGGTGTTGGAATGTATTTAGGATCTACGGAATCTTGTTTGTTATCGCTTTTTTTGATTTTTTATTTTGATTTTGGACGTTCTCTTAAATAAGTTTGCCTTTAAATCGATAAGCTGCAAAACTTCCTCCTAAAACAATGATTAATAATAATACTATTATTAAAGTTTGTTAATTTTTATTGTTTTATTTGGATAAAAATTATTATTTGGAATCATATTTTTTCTCACTTTTTTATTTAATTTAATATGATTCCATTATACTTTTTTTTAATAGTTTAGCGGTTTTTTATTTTTTTTCATAAAAAATAACCCTCATATTTTGAGAATCGTGAGGGTTATTTTTAAAAAAATATTTAATTAGGTTTTTTTTCAGTAATGAGGAAATAAATCACATATTCAAAAAATTAACTTATATGTTTTCTTTGGAATAATATTCTCTCAAATATTTGCTGGTTCAATAACATTTAAATATCAAACAGATTCCGATATAAGAACATTTAAAAGACATTTCTGAATATGTTTTATCAATCAATTGACTAGCAGATGTGCTTACGTATTTATTCATAATATAATCAATTACTTCAATATGTTATTGTTGTAATTATTATGATCTCCTCCTTTAATAGATAGGATTCTCTACAATTTTATTTTAATAATTCTTTTGTTTAAAATTAAATAATTAGCAATATCAAAAATATGGATGTTGTTTATTCATCTTTCATTTATCTTTGTGCCTCTTTTTTTCTATTATTATAGAAAATTTATTAACTTTTGGCAATATTGTGAACATTTTATTTAGGTTTTATTATGTTAAAATTATACAATATATCTATTTAGTTTCATTTCACTCTTTATAAAAAAACATTTTAATTAGACTTTCTTCTAAAAGAAAATAAAATTAAAATGTTTTTTTATTTAATTGATTTAAATTATTATTTTGTTATTTTGGAGCGGACGAGGGGAATTGAACCCCCGTCTCATGCTTGGCAAGCACGTATAATAGCCACTATACGACGTCCGCGTTCTTTAAGTGAAGAATTTCATTTTTTAAAAAAAATAATTTCTAAAAAACTACAACATATATATTAACAAAAAAATAAGAAAAATTTAAAACAAAATAATTGGTGCCCTTAACGAGAATCGAACTTGTATTTCATCATTACCACTGATGTGTTTTGCCATTAAACTATAAGGGCTTTTGACGCTCTTGTATTATTTTATCATATAAAACCCAATTTAAGAAAAAATGTTATAATTAATTGCTAAAAAAAACTTTTTCTTTCATTTTATTAACATTTTTTATAAATATTTGTTCACTTTCCGAATAAATAATATATAATAAAAGAGGTTAATTTAAACTAATTTTAATAAAGAGGAGTTTTTAACAATGGAACAAAGATTTCAGGGTGAAGTAAAGTGGTTTAGAGTTGAAAAAGGGTATGGTTTCATCCAACTTATTACTGACAAACCTAAAGTAGAAGGACAAACAGACGACGAATTTTTCGTTCATTACACAGATATCCAATTAGACAACAGTGAATACAGAACAGGCGGACATCGTTCTTTACAAGCTGGCGAAAGAGTTGAATTCACTATTCAAGAAATTGACGGCCGTAAAAAAGCTGTTAATGTCGTTAAAGTAAAATAATAATTCATTAATTTGAAATATATTTTAAAAAAAGACTTTTAAAGTCTTTTTTTTTAATGTATAATATGTTTTTATTATTTTAAACAAAAAATTTTATGGAGAAAGTAAATGAAAAAATTTAGTAGCGAAGCAGTAACTAAAGGTCATCCTGATAAAATAGCGGATCAAATTTCTGACGCTTTATTAGACGCTTATTTAAGTGAAGATCAAGAGGCTAAAGTGGCTATCGAAACGGTTGTCACTAACCAAAAAGTTATCATTTTGGGCGAAATTAAAACTAGTTCTCCGTTAACTCCTCAACAAGTAGAAAAGATTATTAAAAACACTGTTCAACAAATAGGATATGACAGAAAAAAAGAAAATTTTTCTTATGATGAATTATCTATCGTTAATTTAACTCATGAACAATCAGAAGAAATAAATAAAGCGGTTTTAAATAAAGGCGCCGGAGATCAAGGTTTAATGTTTGGTTATGCTACTAACGAAACGCCAACCTTTTTGCCTTTGAATTTCTTTTTAGCCAAAGCTTTAGCTTTAAAATTGACAGAATTAAGAGAAAATAAAACTTTACCTTTTTTAAGGCCAGATGGTAAAACTCAAGTAACTATTTGTTATGATGAAAACAATAAACCTCTTTATGTAGAAGCCATTGTGGTTTCTTGTCAACATGAAAAAAATATCACTCAAGAAGAAATTAAAGAAGAGATTATAGAACATGTTATCAAACCAGTTATTGATCCTCAATTAATGAACGAAAAAACCAAGATTTTTGTCAATCCAACTGGTAGTTTCGTCAATGGTGGTCCTTATTCGGACGCTGGTTTAACAGGTAGAAAAATTATTCAAGACACTTACGGCGGGGAAGCTCGTCATGGTGGCGGTTGTTTTAGCGGTAAAGATGCTTCTAAAGTAGACCGTAGTGGCGCTTATATGATGAGATATTTAGCTAAAAATATCGTTGCTGCTGGTGTTTGCGATAAATGTGAATTACAAATTTCTTACGCTATCGGAATAGAACAACCAGTAGGTTTATTTATTAACACCTTTAACACTAATAAAGTGCCTGAATCATTAATTATCCAGACAATTCAACAAAATTTTGATTTAACTCCGCAAGGAATTATTAATCAATTAAAACTAAAACAACCCCTTTTTCAAATAACTGCTAGAGATGGACATTTTGGCAGACAAGATGATTTATTTGAATGGGAAAAAACCGATAAAATAGCTTTTTTTCAAAAATTATTAACATAAATGTTATGAAATTATATAATATTAATATAAGCAAATGTTAATAAAATAATTATAAACAAGGATTCTAATTTATGAATGTTAAAAAATTAGTCAAAGAAGTATCTTTTCGTAATGAAAATTTTAGTCAATGGTACGCAGATGTTTGTTTGAAATCAGAATTGATTGAGTATTCCGATGTCAAAGGTTTTTTTATTTATTTGCCGTATGGTTATTCTCTATGGGAAATGATTCAACAATTTATGAACCAAGAATTAAACAAAACTAACCATCAAAACGTGTATTTTCCTTTAGTCTTTACAGAAAATTTATTTCAAAAAGAACAGCAACATATTGAAGGATTCGCGCCTGAAGCGATGACTATCAGAAAAATAGGCGATAAAACTCTGTCAGAAAAATTAATTATTAGACCTACTTCTGAAGTGCTATTTTCTCAATATTATGCTAAAAAAATAGTTTCTTATCGTGATTTGCCTAAATTATTTAATCAATGGTGCAGCGTTGTTCGTTGGGAAAAAACTAATAAACCTTTTTTAAGAAGTAAAGAATTTTTATGGCAAGAAGGGCATACAGTTCACACTACAAAAGAAGAAGCTTTACAAGAAAGCTTTGATATTTTAAATTTATATAAAAAATTAGGTCAAGAACTGTTAGCCATCCCTTTTGTTTCTGGCAAAAAAACCGAAAAAGAGAAATTTAAAGGCGCGGAAGTGACATATTCTATTGAAGCTTTAATGTATGATGGACAAGCTTTACAAGCTGGAACTTCACATTATTTAGGGACTAAATTTGCTGAAGCTTTTGAGATCACTTTTCAAGATGCTAATTTGCAAAAACAATTCGCTCATCAAACCTCTTGGGGTATTTCTTCTCGCTTAATAGGAGCTTTAATTATGGTTCACGGCGATGACGAAGGTTTAGTGATGCCACCTTATATCGCTCCCGTACAAATCGTCATTGTACCTTTGCAAATGAAAAACGAACAAGTAGTGAAAAAAGCGCACCTTTTATACCAACAATTAAGCGCTTCTTATAGAGTGAAAATAGATTTACAAAATAAAAATATAGGTTGGAAATTTAGCAATCACGAACTTAAAGGCATACCTTTAAGAATAGAAATCGGTAAAAAAGAATTAGAAAACGGAGAATTAACTCTTTTTATCAGACACAATTCTACTAAAATAAAAGTGGCTGAAAAAGATTTATTAGAAGCAACACCTCTTCTATTAAAAAAAATTCACCAAGAAATGTATCAAAAAGCTTCTGATCATGTTAAAAAGAACACTTATCAAGTTAAAACTTATGATGAATTTAAAGAACATCTGCAAAAAACAGGATATATTAAAATGAGTGTTTATGAAAATGAAGCTGAAGAAATTATTAAAAAAGAGACAGGCGCTACCGCTCGAGTTATTTTAGATGAACCTTTAATAACAGAAATTTGCCCTGTAACCAATAAAAAAGCTAACCAAACGGTTTTATTTGCTAGAGCTTATTAATAAATTAATTTTTCCTAAGAAGATCCTTCTGAGGATAAATCACACATGCTTTGACATTTGTCATATTATATGTTAGAATAAAAATAGTTATTTCCTAAAAGTAAAAAAGGGAAATAAAAGGGGATTTGATTACTTAGATATATGGAAAATGATGATTTAACAGAGAATTTAAATAATACGATTTATAGCCTATTTTTCTCTTGTGTGAAAAATAAGAAAGAGGTTATAAATTAAAGTGGACTATTTCAACGTTTATCTAATGATTTTTGGATTAATTTTGTTGAATGCTTTTTTTGCTGCGGTCGAAATTTCGTTAGTAACTTTAAGCGAAAGTAAAATTAATTTAGAAATTAAAAATGGTTCTAAAAAAGCTTTAAAAATAAAAAAATTAAAAGAAACTCCTACTCATTTTTTATCTGTTATTCAGATAATGATTCATATTTTAACCTTTGTTCAAGGTTATCTTTTGAAAAATGATTTAGGAATTCATTTCACAATCGGTTTAGTGGTTGTTTCTATTGTTTTTGGGGAAATTACTCCAAAAAGAATAGCTTTAAACTTTCCTTTGAAAACAGCTTATTTTTTATTAGATCTTTTCAATATTTTTTGTTTCATAACTAAACCTATCGTTTGGTTATTGAACCAGATAAGCAATATTATTTTATATGCTTTAGGAATCGATCCACATAAAAAAAATGATGCTGTAGCTGAAGATGAATTGAGATATTTGCTAAACACTTCTTACCGCAAAGGTATTATCGATAGTAGCGAGAACAATATGATTCAAAACATTTTTGACTTTGATGAAACCAAAGTTTCGGATGTAATGCGTCATAGAAAAGAAATTATCGCCATTAAATCAGATGTTACTCGTGAAGAATTAACTGATTTGATTTGTTCGGAAAAATACACAAGATTCCCTGTTTATGAGGAAAGTATTGATAAAATAATCGGTATCGTTCACGTAAAAGATGTTTTTAAAGGATTAATGAAAGTGGATAAAAACCATTTACAATTCAACATTAAAGATTCCCTTCGCAAAGCTTATTACGTAATGGAATTTAAAAACATTAGTGAATTATTTAAAGAAATGCAATTGAAACAAAACCATATTGCTATTGTAGTTGATGAATATGGCGGAACTGCTGGGATTGTCACTATTGAAGATGTAATTGAAGAAATTCTGGGCGATATAGAAGATGAATACGACAAACAGAACCAAGAAATTATCCAAATTTCTGAACACGAATATATCATCAAAGGAACTACTCACTTATACGATATAGAAGAAGAATTAAAAGCAGATTTACCTATTGATGATTACGAAACTTTAAGTGGTTTTATGTTAGGGAAATTTAAAAGAATTCCTGAAAATAACGAAAAAATTAAAATAATTTATAATAATTGGAAGTTTGATGGTTTAGCTCATGACGGTTTAGTGATTACTAAAATTAAAGTGTCTAAAATTGAACCAGTTCAACAAATAGCTCAAAACTCTGAAGAACAACCAGAATTATAAAAAGTTTAATCTATTTTAAAAGAAGTTTTTTTAACTTCTTTTTTTGTGCGTTGATAACGATAAATTTTTTTATGCGTTAAAAACGATTAAATTAAAAAAATGACTATAAAATGAAAAAAATATTATTAGAAAGTTTTTCCTCGTTGATGGAATCCTTATTTTACCAATTAAATCTCAAAAAATTAGAAAAAGCATTAAATACCGATTTTTCAAAAGGTTTAGATAATGCTAAAGTTCAACAAAAGCGTTTAAAAGATGGTTTTAATCGTTTACAAGAACCGGTTGCTGTTTCCTTTTGGAAAACATTTAGAAAACAATTTAATGATTCGTTCGTTTATCTTTTATTAATAGCATCTGCCATCTCGTTTGTAATGGGTTTTATTTCCCATCAAAAAGAAGAAATTTTGGAAGGTATTTTAATTTTACTCATTGTTTTTATTAACGCTTTTTTGGGCGTTATTTATGAAAATAAAACTCAAAAATCATTATTAATGGTTAAAAACAAAACCAAACCTTATAGTAAAGTTTTAAGAAATAACCAAAAACAATTGATTTCGCAAGAAGAGCTGGTCGTAGGAGATATAGTTTTTTTAGAAACCGGGGACATTGTTCCGGCTGATATCAGGTTAATCCAATCCAACCATTTAAAAATTAATGAATCAGTGTTGACAGGTGAAACTTTATCAGTTGCTAAAAAACATCAAGATAACGATCCACCTTTTAGTTTATTTAACGCTTTTAACATAGTTTTCATGAGCACAGTCGTGGTGTATGGCAACGCCAAAGGAGTGGTTTTATCCACAGGGATGAAGACTCAGATTGGTAAAATTACTCAATTTACCTTAATAAATAAAACGACTAAAACTCCTTTAGAAAAAAATATTGCTCATTTATCTAAATTGTTGAGCGTTATTATTGCTTTTTTAATTATAATTAATTTTTCTTTAAACCTATTGAAACATTATTGGTTTGGCAAAAACATCGATTTAACCGTTTTAAAACGTTTTTTATTTTCTTCTATCGCTTTGGCGGTAGCAGTTATTCCGGAAGGTTTATTAGCTATTATCACCATTATTATGATTTTAGGAATTAAAAAACTAGCAAACCAAAAAGCTATCGTTAAAAATTTAAAAACTTTAGAAATCTTGGGAACTGTGAGTGTTATTTGTACAGATAAAACAGGCACTTTAACTTATAATAAAATGAATATTAAACATTTATATACATCGAACAAAGTTTTTTCGGTTAATAGTGCTTTACCTTTGCCCAAAGATGTTTTAAGATTGGTTCAATATGGTTGCTTATGTAATAATGCGACTACACAAAAAGACCAAAATAACAAGATCAATAATATTATCTCTGATCCTGTAGATCAATCTTTTATTGATTTAGCTCATTTATGGCAAATAGATGTTAATTTATTAAGAGAAGAAAATATACGCCTTAAAGAATTTCCTTTTGATGATAAATATAAATTAATGATTACTATTCATCGATTAAAAAGTCGTAAATATATCATTATTAAAGGAGCTGGAGAAATAATCTGTAATTTATCCAACTATGTAGATTACCAAGGTGAAATGCAGGAAAAACAGTTAAATAATGAGCATCTGATAAACAATGAATTAACACGAATGACTCAAAAGGGTTATAAAGTGTTAGGTGTGGCTTATGTTGATTTTTTTCAAGAAGAATGGTTGCAAGAAGATATCACTTTAGATGAATTATTGTCCCAATTGCAAAATAAAATCGTTTTTTTAGGTTTGGTTGCTATAAAAGATCCTATTAGGCCAGAAATTTTTGCAGCTATTCAAGACTGTCGTAACGCTTCTATTATTCCTATTATGATCACAGGCGATCATTTATATACCGCCGAAAAGATAGCTAAAGAATTACAAATTTTAAAACATCCGCACGATTTAGCTATTAACGGAGATATGTTCGAACAAATGAGCGAAAGCGAAATGAAGACTAAATTGCCTTATATTAAAGTTTATGCTAGAACTCAACCAGAACAAAAATTAAAAATTGTGCAAGATTGGCAGAAATTAGGTCATATTGTCGCTATGACAGGCGATGGAGTGAATGATGCTCCTAGCATCAAACAAGCTGATATTGGTATTTCTATGGGTGTAAATGGTACGGAAATCACTAAACAAACAGCTGATATCGTTTTAACAGATGATAATTTCAATACTATTAAAAACGCTATTGAAGAAGGAAGAAATATTTTTTTAAACATTAAAAAAAGTATTCTTTTCCTTTTAAGTTGTAATATGGGCGAAATAACTGTTATTTTATTAAATACATGTTTGGGACATTTCTTTTTCACTTATGATTTTGTTATTCTTAGCGCTTTGCAAATTCTTTGGATTAATTTAGTCACCGATTCTTTAGTCGCTTTAGGGTTAGGTATGGAACCTAAAGAAAAAGAATTAATGAAGCAAAAGCCACGTAATATTAAAAATGCCTTAATAACTCCTACTTTGTTTTATAAAATAGCTTTAGAAGGGTTCTTTTTAGGTTTATTAACTTTCTTATCCACTTGGATTGGTTATAAGTTGCATCCTCAGGAAGCAGCCAAATACGGACAAACTTTCGCCTTTTTTGTCTTATCTTTGTCGCAATTAGTACATGTTTTTAATTTAAGACATTTACGTAAATCGGTTTTTTCGCTTCAGACCAACTGGTCTTTAATTAAATTCTTTCTGATTAGTGTTTTTTTACAAATGATTATTTTATTCGTTCCTTTTTTAAAAGAAAACTTTCAATTAGCTGATTTATCGTGCAGAGACTTTCTCATCATTTTTATGTTATCAATGAGCCCTTTATTAGTGGTAGAGATAGCGAAAAAAGGTTTAAAAAGAAAGATTAATAGATAAAAAACAATAGATGATGTAAAAGTCATCTATTTTTTTTATAAAAGAGTGTCGGTTATTGGTTCCAACATAATTAAATAACAATTTTGGGTGGATTTAGTTAAATGGAGATAAAAATGAATACCTATGGAAAAACTATCTCTAAATTTATAAAAACCAGGGTTAAATTTAATATATGTCCTAGCGAAATAAATTTTTTTATCTATTAAATCATCGATATTTTTAATAATTAATTTTTTCTCTAAATTATTATATTTGATATTGCTCTCTTTATTGACTAAAACAAAATTTTTAACATATTGATCGGCTGTTTCGACAGCAGAAACACCTTTTAAATAATTTTTCCAAATTTTACTTTTGGGTAATTTATGAGAATTAATCATTTTTTGTGGATCAAAATCTAAGACAATTGGTTCTATAGGAATGTTTTTGTTAACAGGGGTAAAAGATTTTATCATTTGGTTTTGATAAAATATCAAAATAGGTGTCCAAAATAAAATCCCTACTAATAAATTAATGAAGATGATTTTTATTTTTAACATTTTTTAACCTTTATTGTGTATTTTTAAATAAATATCATTACGAAAAGGGATAAAAGATCAGTAAAAAATACTTTTTACTGATATCTAAAAAAAGTATCCCTAAAAATAATAAACTTTTTTAAAATCATGTCGTGAAAAAAATATTATTGTCTTTGATTTTACTAATTTTAACCATCTTTAAAACAAATAATCCCAAATTATTTTTAAAAGTTTGATATTATAAATTTTTAAGACAAAAATAAAATAATTTTCACAAAAACTTTCCTTTTTCCATTTTTATCAATTTATTTATTGATACGTTCGCTTCTTTCTATTTTTTAAAACATTATAACATGGGAAAATAAATCATCAATATATCCTTAAATTGGTAATAAAAAGATTTTTTTGAGATAAAATAAATTTTGTAAAATTATTTATGTCAAATCATTTTCAAAAATCTGAAGAAAGGGATTTTTTCCAAATGAATAAAACTGTTAAAACATGTCTAATTTTGAGTATTTTAATGATAATATCGATTTTTTTGATAAAAATAAATGCTAATTGTGTTGCTGGTAGAGGTAAACCGAGAAATATAAACACAAATGATACTGGTGGAAATCCTGATCCCAACAAACCGACAATAGTTGATGCAAAAGAACAGGGAACTGGAGGAGAGAAAAAAGAAGGCAAAAAAAAGAATAAAGGCAAAGGGGTGAGACCCAACGAAACGGTACTGAAAGACAACAACTAATTTTTCTAAAATAAATACCTTTTAGAAAAAATTATTTATTAATTTACTATATGATAACATAAAAAAAATATT
>NZ_AKIM01000018.1:0-19670 GCF_000300695.1 Italian clover phyllody phytoplasma str. MA1 | reverse complement strand
TTGGCATTTTTATTTTTTAACCTTATCTTCTAGTATAGCACGAGATGTTTTTGTTTTGTTCTATATTTTAAAATTGTTTTTTTTCACAATCCCTTGCAAGTTTGTGAAAAAAACTTTTCATATTCAATCGAATAAAAATAAACAAGACCGAAAAGAAAATAAAAATGATAAAAACACATCCCAATGAAATATTGATCATTAGAAAGCAAGAAACAATTTTCTTGTCCTTTCGAACTATTAAATTATTGATGGATATCAGAACGAGAATAGTTTTTTTATTGTATAATAAAAGTGTATTTAATGATATTTTTTATTTTTTTGACTTTCTCAATTCTTATTTGAACAAAGATAAACCCAATAATTTCAAATGATTAAAATTTTACACAGAAGAGGAAATATTTGCAAGCGCCACAAGATAATAACAATAATAGTTATGCTTTGACTAAATTTTTTTTAATCCCTATTTTATCATTATTGTTTGTTATTGCGTTTTTAATTGTCTTTTATAAACTTCATCAACCATATATAGACAATTCTTTATCAGCAGATAATATAAAGGAATATTATGACAATACTAAAGAGTCTAATCAAAATATGTATATTGATAGCGAAATAAATGAATACGATCCTATAACAGGCAATTATTTAAGTAAAACCATTTTCGCCGAAGGAAATGTTAAAGAATATGACCCTATCACAGGTCATTTAATTCAAGAAAAATTCTCTAACGGTTATATTAAAAAATATAACGATCAACAACAAGTTATTAAAGAAATTTTACCCAATAAAGTTAAAATTTATTACGAATATGATCCAGAAACGCAGTCTTTATTAAGGATTATGGTTAACGATTTCAAAACTTTCCAATATGAACTTAAGACCGGTAAAATAGAAAAAATTTTACTTTCTGATGGAACCATCACCGAATTTAACACGGAAGATAATCAGTTTCAACAAGAAATTTCCCCTGATAAAACTATTAAAAAATTAAAAGGGGATATAATGGAGGTTATTTTTCCTACAGGATGGACAAGAGAATATGACGTTATTAATGGACATTTATTAAAAGAAATCACACCCAAAGGCGTTGTTAAAGAATACCGTAATATTTTAAATCAAGAAATATTGCCGAACGGAAACATCAGAATATACGAAGATAATAGTGTGAAAGAAGTTTCTTCAGAAGATAAAATTATTACAGAATATGATATTAACACTAAAAGAATAAAAAAAATTATTTACCCGAATGGCGAAGTTAAAGAGTTTAGTTTGTATAAAAACCATTTACAAAAAGAAATTTTATCAGACGGAACGATCAAAGAATATAATATTGATAATAACATTCTTATCAAAGAGTTTTTACCTGATAAATCTATTAAAGAATATGATCCAGAAAAGGGTTTTTTATTGAAACATACTTTCCCAAATGGAAATGTTTTACAATCAATACTAGATTTTGATCCCGATAGTCATAAATTAATTAAAATTTGTTTGCCGGATAAAACTATCATCGAAATGGATGTAGAAAAAGACCTTATCATAAGAGAAATTGCTTCAGATGAAACCGTTAAAAAAACTATTTTCGGTTATGACCCAGAAACAAATAAATTGGTTAAAATTATTTTTCCTAATGGTCATATTAAAGAGTTCGATCCTATAAAAGACTATTTAATCAAAGAAGTTTTGCCCAACGGAATAACCATCGATTATGAATACGACCCTCTAACGGATTTTTTATTAAAAACAGTTTCTTCTGATGGCCAAATTATTGATTACCAATTAACCGAATAAATCGTTACTATAATAAATTAATCCCTATATACCAAAAAAGCCTTTTTAATTTTTAAAAAGGCTTTTTTGGTATATTATTTTAAGGAAGAATGGTTTTTTTCGATATTTTTTTGTATAGCTTCCCAAGGGAGGCTGATGCATAAAACTCTACTGGAAGGTTGTTTCAATAAGTTAAACACTTTCAAGTCAGGATCTATTTGCGTTTCATCGTAGTTTTTATCTTTCACCATTCCTAAAAAATGATTCACTTTATTGAGTGTTTCGGAAATAGTTTTCTTTTTCAAATGTACTGACATTAAACTAGCTGATGCGCAACATACTGCGCAAGCTTGAGTATCGTGTTTAATATCAAAGATAACACCATCTACTATTTTGATTTGTAAATCTATAGCATCACCACAAGAGTTATTTTGATAACGAATATGTAAATAACTATCATCTTGAACTAAACCATGATTTTGGGGATAACTAGAATGTTGAATTATTAATTTTTTTTGTAATTCGTTCATTACACACATTGGTTAATTCCTTTGATTTTTAAATTAAACGAAAAAATCTTTTATTTTTTTTAAATGAGTAATTAAAAAAGCTATATCTTCTTCGGTATTGTGCAATCCAACAGACACTCTAATAGTGCTTATTTGGTTTAATTTTTTAGAAACTAAATTAGCACAATGCAGACCTGTTCTAAGATAGATATTATGTTTAGCTAAAGAATTTTCCACATCATGAGCGTGAATTTTGTCAAAAACAAAAAGTACTAAATTATCAGCCCCTTCGTTCAAAACCCTAATTTGTGGGATTTTTTTAAATTCTTCTTTAATTTTAGCAACTATTTTTTTATTATGTTGATGAATCTTGTCTATTCCAATAGATTCGATAAATTCTAAACTTTTTTTAAAAGCGATAATTGAGCCTATATTAGGGGTTCCTGATTCAAATTTATAAGGAGTATCTCTTAAAACATAACGATCTTTAAAGACTTCTTGAACAGTACCGCCGCCTAAAAAAGAAGGTTTCATTTTTTCTAAATGTACTTTTTTACCATAAAGGACGCCTACACCAAAAGGTCCATAAATTTTATGAGCCGAAAAAGCCATAAAATCAACATCTAAATCTTTCATATCTAAACGTTGATGAGCTACAGATTGAGCAGCATCTAAAATCACTAACACTTCTTTTTGATGAGCAATTTTAGCGATTTCTTTAATAGGAGTTTCATAACCTAAAACATTAGACATATGGGTTAAAACTACTATTTTAGTTTTATCAGTTAAAACATTTTTAAAGTTCTCAACAGTGATTTTGTTTTGGTCACTCAAAGGAATGAAAACTAATTTAGCTTGTTTATCTTCTGCCACTTTAACCCAAGGTAAAACGGATGAATTATGTTCTAATTCTGAAGTAATAATTTCGTCTCCTGGTTGGATGTTTTGTGAAAGAATTTGTGCTAACATATTTAAAGATTCAGTCGTCCCTTTGGTAAAGATAACTTCTTCAGGTTCTGCGTTGATGAATTGAGCCGTTTTTTCTCTTGTTTCGTCCATTAAACGATTGTTTTGCACAGATAAAGCACCGAAAGATCTAAAATTCATACCATTATCATTATAAAAATCTGACATAGCATCTATCACTGTTTGTGGTTTTAAAGAAGTAGAAGCGGAATCAAAATAAACTAATTTAGGATTGTTTTTAAAAATAGGAAAATGGGAACGAAAAGAATTATCTTTCATAAGTGGCTATTAAACTCCTTTTTTAAAAAAAATATCACCCGCGATGATGTCATTTTTTTGTTTTTTTGTACCAAATAGTTATGGATAATTATTTTTCGAAATTAGCCAATATGTCTGCTTTTAATTTATCAGGGTTTTGCACCATAACGTAATCTTTGCCTGGCCCGCCAGCTTCAAACATAGTTTTTTGCACTTGTTCGTGTTTTAAAAATCTTTTAACCGCTTGGACTTTTTCATCATCTTGGTTGTTTTTTCTAGAAGCTAAAATAATAGCGTAAGAAGAGAAAACGATATTATTTTCTTGTTCTTCAGGGCTTACAGTACCGATTCTTTTGAAATCAGTATTTTTTCTCATAAAACCAGGACAGTTGATAGATAAATCGTATTTAGTAGGATCGGTGAATAATTCCACTACTTTAAATAAATTATTAGTTTTAACAAAATCCAAATCATAAATATTTTCTATATCGTCTAAGTTCAAATTATAACCTTTAGCTTTGATCACTTCTTCATCAATTTTAACTAATTTTAAATTATTTAACAACAAAAGAGAACGTGAAAAATCACATGGTGCTGCGAATAAATCATTAAAAGGAGCAAATAATAATCTTAAGTTTTTATGTTTTTTAACATCTTCTACTGATTGAAGCTTTAAAGGGTTTTTTTGATGAACGTATAGACCGTAACGAGGGTGAAAAAAAGGTTGCACCATCGTTAATTTAGTTTCTTCATCAGTTGCTGCAAAATCGTTATAAGAGTTCATAGTGTGGTAATTATTAGAAATGCTCACATCTACAAGACCTTCTTTAAGAGCATCATTACAAGTAATTTGATATTTTTCTTTTAATTCTGCTTCAGAAATAACTTCTAAAATGTAGCCATCTTCAATCAAATGTTTAGTACTTTGTAAAGTATTTAAAGAAGAAGGAAAATTAGTAGCTATTTTAATAGTTTTTTTAGGCTTATTATCGTTGTGATTGCCATCTAATTTATTCATCATAATCGTATCCTTTTAATCTTTTTATTTATTATTTTTCTTGATGGTTATACAGTTTATAACCAATTTTTAATTAGTCTATCTTTTAATTCTTCAGGTTTTTCAATCATAACATAATTTTTCATTCCGTTATGAGTTTGATTCACATGAAAAGCTTTAACTTCGGGATCTTGTAGAATTTGTTTTAGTATTTTGATCTCTTCACTATTTTGGTTATCTTGTCTAGAAATCAAACCAATAGCGTATGATTCTACTATTTCGTTAGTTGGTTCATTTTCGCCTGTGATATTAGAGCCGATTCTGATAAAATCAGGATTGCTATTCATAAAAGCAGGCCAATTAGCCATTAAATCATATTCATCAGGATTTTCAGCAAATTTAAAAGGAATTTGAGAAGTTTTAGTAAATTCTAAATTATAAGGATTGGTGATATCAGAAAAATTAATATTTAATCTTTTTTCTTTTAAAACTTCTTCAGGAATATCTATTAATCCGTTATTTCTCAACACTAAAAGAGAACGGGAAGTATCACAAGGTTCAATGAAAGAAAAAGCCACAGCTAATAAGACTTTTAAATTTTTATGTTTTTTAACTTCTTCTAAACTTAATAATTGTTTTTTACTTTTTTTATTAGCGTATAAACCGTATTTAGAATGATAAAAAGGTTGAATAAAAACAAAAGGTTCTTGTTTGTTTTTAATTAAAAAATCATTAGTCGCTTTAAAAACGTGAATATTAGTGTAAATCAAACCATCAATTTTTTTATTTTTTAAAATATCTATATTTTCTTCAGTCCAACTAGTTTTGAATACTTCTAAATCTATACCTTTATCGTAATATATTTCTTTAGCTTTATTTAAGGTATTAATAACTGCTTGTATCGGACTACCAACTTTAACTACTTTTCTTTCTTTTTTATTGTTTAAATTCTCCATATTAAAATCCATCTTTCTTTTACAAACAATAATCAATTTTTCAAATGATATAATTTTTTTATCTTATATTAAAACATGTTTTAAAAACCTAAAAAATCTTATTAAATTTAGGCCAATTTCATTTTAATTTTGCAAATTTTTTTAAGTGATGTCTTCGTATAAAACAGCACTTAAGATTAAATGAGGATAATCATTTAACATTCTAGAAACAGGACATTTAGTATGAACTGTATCCATGATTTCAGCTGTTTCTTGTACAGAGGATTCTTTAATGCCCATAATCAGTTCTAATTTGAAATAAAAACCTTGTTCGTCTTTAGAAGTGATAGCCAACACTTTTATTTTAATGTCTGATAAATGCGGTTTTTCCAAAGAAAGATATTTTTTAGTAGTTTTATAAAAACACACTAATAAAGATAAACTCATTAATTCTCTTGGATCGCTGTAATTATCATTAGCATTAGTTAAAGCTGAATCTAATTTAGTTTTCAAACCGTTTTTAACGATTCCTATATCGTTTAATCTTTCTTCATGATAAGCGATTAATTTTAATTGACTCATTTTGTTCCATTCCTTTGTAATTTTTCAACGATAAAAGAATTATATTTCCTTTTTTTAAAGGTGATGATTGGTGAATAAATATATCTCTCTTAAAGTTTTATCTTTGTTCACTAAATTAAATATTTCTATATTGATAGCGTAAAAAGAGTGTAGAGGGTTTGTATTATCGTCTTTTATTTTTCTTAAAATATTTAATTTCACTAAATTAAAAGTAATAGAAGAATTTTTAGTTAACGGAAATTCTTTATTTTTATTTTGTAAAAAACTTTTTAAGACTTCTTTTTCTATATTTGAACAATTCAATAAATATTTTTTCATTTTCATTTTAACTTTTCTTTCGTAAAGAAAGTTCATGAAAAAAAGAACTCCCACCACGATGAAAATGATTGCAAAACAAACTAAAT
Organism: Italian clover phyllody phytoplasma str. MA1; assembly: GCF_000300695.1. Taxonomy (NCBI): domain Bacteria; kingdom Bacillati; phylum Mycoplasmatota; class Mollicutes; order Acholeplasmatales; family Acholeplasmataceae; genus Candidatus Phytoplasma; species Italian clover phyllody phytoplasma. The sequence continues at coordinate 13,249 of NZ_AKIM01000018.1, read as the reverse complement.
AACTTCGGTTCATTAAATAAAACCTCCTTTTATTTTTTTTTGAAAGAAGACATGATTTGTTTAATTTGTTTCTCTCCTGGGGTTCTTCCCATTTGTTTAAACATTTCTTTAATTTGTCTTTCCGTAATAGGAGGATTTTTTTCTAAATATTTTTTGAACCAACGGAACATAAAAAAAGCTCCTACAACAATTCCTAAAATTAATCCTAATAAAAACAAACAGGTTCCGATCCAATTCATACGATATAATTCTCCTTTTTATACAATAAATTTATAAAATAAAATCATTCAATTTTATTATAATTTAAAACATAAATAAATTTTCATGATAAAGCAAAGAAAACTTTGCGGTAATAATTTAACTTCTTGCTACCATATTTTTTACTTTTAATTAAATGAAAATTGTTTATTTTGGACGGCAAATTCATCTTGTGATTGGTTTCGTAAATCACTAAACTATTTTGATTAGTTAAGGGACTTAAAGCGTTGAATAAAAGCTCAAAATAATCAGAAAAATACGGAGGATCTAAAATGATTAAACCAAAGATTAACTCTTCTTTGATAAATTTTTTCAACATTCTAAAAGCATCGCCATAAAAAATATGAACTTCATCATTCTTTAGTTGCAATTTTTGGCAGTTTTTTTTAATTGTTTTATAAGCGGTCAATAAATTATCCACCATATAGATCGTTTTAGCTTTTCTACTTAAGGCTTCAAAACCATAAACTCCTGAACCAGAGAATAAATCTAGCACCGTTTGACCTTCTATTTCTGCCCCAATTGTATCAAATAAAGCTTTTCGAACTAAATGAGAAGTACTTTTGGTTTTTTCCGAAGGAACTAAAACTAATCTAAAACCTTTGTATTTTCCTGAAATAATTTGTAACATTATTCAACACCATTATTTTTTCAATTTCTTTTCTAAAGAAGCCAAAATGGCCAATTGTTCTTCAGAATGTTTAAAACCTTTAGATTGATAATATGCAAAATTAAATTTTAAAAGTTGATAAACCGCTTGATCTAAATCTTCAAAAGCCAATTTTCTAAAATAATTAACTTGCTGAAAATCACGATTATTTTCTAATTTATCACTTAATAAAATAATTTTATCCAGCTTATTCATCGTCTTATGACCCCAAACATGCTTTCTAATAGCGTTTAAAATTTTTTTATCACTAATTTTAAACTCTTTTTCTAACACTACAGGAGCACTAAAAGCGTGATACATGAAAGTAGATTGTTTATATTTATTAATGATTTTTTTATCTAAAACGGAGACATGGAATTCTAAAGAATCGTTTTTAGTATAATCATGAAATAAAGCAGCTATTTGCGCTTGCAAGATGTCTACTTTATGAAAACGAGACAATTCCATAGCTTTCCTATAAACTCCTAAAATATGGTTCAATCTAGGAGCATCATTTTTAAATTTTTCATTTATTTTTTTTAAAATATTTTCTATTAACATAAATCACAATCATTTTTCTAATTCAACAAAATTTTTAAATTTTTGTTGATAAATTTTAGGATTATTTTTTTTGATTTTTTTGATGTAAGGCCTTTCGATAAAATAACGGCTTAAACGAGAAACTAATGATTCGTTGTTTCTATTAATTGGTTTTAATAAAATAGAAGTAATCTTCATTTTATTAGCTCCTAAAATATCCGTTCTTAATTGATCGCCAATCATAACTGTTTCTTCTGCTGAAACGTTAAATTTTTCCAAAGCTTTTAAAAAACCCCATGAAGAAGGTTTTTTATGAAAAAAAGTAAGCGGAATATAATCAAAATCGCTTTTTAAAACAGTTTTCAATCTTTTTTTAGAAGCATTCGAAAGAATCACTATTTTAAATAAGGATTGAATTTGTTGTAAAAATTGTTTATTTTCTTCACTTAAAGCTTTTTGGTTGTTTTCTAATAAAGTGTTGTCTAAATCAAAAAACAACGCTTTAATGCCTTTTTTCACCAAATATTCATAAGGGATATCTAAAAAAGAATCATAATAAAATTCAGGCAAATATTTATTCGCTTTTTTCATTTTATCTATTCTATTTTTAGAATTTCTACTGTAAAGTTTTTGCCAGTTTCAGTTTTAACCACTACTTGATCGCCTATTTTGCAACCTTTAATACTTTGACCAATAGGAGATTCAATAGAAATTTTATCAACAAAAGGATCTGCTTCTAAAATTCCTACTAAATGTAGGTTTTTTTCTTCCATAGTTTCTAAAAATCTTAAATGCACTTTATTCCCAATATTGATGTCTTTGTTTTTAACAGAAGTACTAATAATATTAACATTTTTTAAAATATTTTGAATTTCTAAAATTCTGGTTTCTATGACAGCTTGTTCGTTTCTAGCTGCACTATAATCAGCATTTTCACTTAAATCCCCTTGTTCTCTCGCTTCTTTTAAAGCTAATAAGTTTTCGTTTCTTTTAACGTTTTTAAGGTGATTTAATTCTTCGTTTAATTTATCAACTCCTGATTGAGTTAAAGTATAACTTTTTTTATTCATTTGATTTCCTTTATTTGATAATAATTTTAATTTCAAAATTAAATTATTTTAGGTGAAAAATTTTTTTTCCAAGAAATACTTAATCCATCGCCAATATCTTTAAAAATAGTTTTAAATTCCCTATTTTCTGTTAAAAAAATTTTAAAACTGTTTAATTTAGTGATAATTCTTTTCGTACTTCTAGAAATAGTGTTGACATTTAAATTATGAAAATTCAAATTATCACATACAATAACGCCATTATCCTTTAAAAAAAATTGGTATTTCTTAAATAACTTTTCATATTGAACCTTAGAAGCATCGATAAAAATAAAATCATATTTTTTTTGCGGTTGATAAAAAAACGCTTCTGACCAAATAAATTCAATTTCATGAGAAATATTTTTTAAAAATTCCTTCGCCAATTGGACGTTGGGATATTCCCTTTCAATGGTTTGAATATTATTTTTCTCATTACTCATAGATAAAGAACTATAACCAATCGCTGTTCCTATTTCTAAAATATCCCTAAAATCATTCTCAGTTATCATTTTTTCTAAAAATAATTTGGTTTCATCATGTATAATAGGGATTTTATGCAAAATAGCATATGTTTTAATTTCTTGTAAAGATTTTTCTTTTAGTTCGTTTTTCATACTTGTCATATTTAAATAAATTAACTTTTTTTTATTTGATAATAAAAAACTTTATCTTTTTTTATTTTTCTTTTTCGGCTTTTTATTCTAATTGCTGTTTTTCCAATAATTGGTTAGAACGGAAATTTAAAAAATTTTGTAAAATAATCATCGCCGCTATTTCGTCTTTTAATTTTTTATTTTTCTTTTGTTTGTGTTTGGAAACTTTAGGACCTCTGCTGCTATTTATAGCTTGAAAAGCTTGTACGGTAGATAAACGTTCGTCCCACAAAATAACTTCCACCAAAGGAAAATTATTTTGTAGTTTCTCTTGAAATTCCATACTTATTTTTGCTTTAATGCCGACATCATTATTCATATGTTTAGGATTTCCTAAAATAATCGTTTTAATATTGAATTGTTCTATCATTTCTTTTAAAGGCGTTATTAATTCTTCATATTTATGTTGAGTAAAATTAATAGTTTTTAAATTATTCGCGATAATACCAGATTCAGAAAGAGCAATTCCTAATGTTTTTTCACCTAAATCTAAACCTAAAAAAGAATTGTTATTGTTCACAAAAAAGCCTTCCATCCCTTTTCTAATTCGTTTATTTTCGTTACATCTGAACTGAAAGAACGAGCAAAAGTTTTATTTCCGCCACCTTTGCCGTTAATGATTTTGTTAATGACGTTTACAAATTGTCCCGCATGAACGGTTTTACTTTTTGCTAATAAAACAAAACCATCGTTTTGTTTTTGGCATAAAATTAAAAAATCATTTTGTAATTTGTCAAATAAATGTTCTAATAAAGTTTTTAAAATATTGGGTTCTATATTGGTTTCATCGTGAATCATAATTAACATTTGTTTTTCAATTTTATCAGGAATAAATTGATCCGCTTTTCGCAAAATTAGTTCAGTTTGTTTTTTGACCACTTCTTTTTGGATAGCGATCTGTTGTTGTTTTAAAGCTTGAACGTAAGATTTATAGTTTTGAATATCTTCATAACTATTATAATTGATCATAATTTTAGGAATAATTTCTGCATTAACTACTTTTTGATCTTGCTCTATTTTATGCAAAATTTGTTGTTCTTCTTTGTTAAAAGGACTAATTTTCTGTTCTATAGCGTTTTTAAGGTTATCCTCGGAAGTGGCTTCAATTCTGTAAATACCAGAACCAATAGAACTGTACGATAAAATGGCGAATCTTTTTAGTTCCATAGTGTTTTTCGCGTGCGTTCCGCCACATAATTGAAGAGAAAAATCGTGGATTTTAACTACTCTTACTGTATCAGAATAATCTTTATCTGCTAAAAAATTAGCATCTTTTTTCTGCGCCTCTACAAAAGGCATCACTTCTGTTATAACGGGGTATTTTTGAGAAATCCAGTCATTAACTTGTTTTTCTAATTGCATCAAATCATCAGAAGACAAGAGTTTATAATGGTTAAAATCATACCTTAAAACCTTATCGTTCAAAGAGGAACCTTGTTGTTTAATATGTTTTCCAAAAACCTTTCTTAAAGAATCATTTAAAAGGTGAGTTGCTGTATGATTTAAAGAAGTTTTGCGTCTATTATCTGGATCTACGATAGCTACTACCTTTTGTCCTTCGTGAAAGACATTATCGATTTGATGTATTATCTGACCATTCGGCAATTTTGTAACTTTAGTAACGGGCACGTTGTTAATAGTTCCTTCATCGCAAGATTGACCGCCCATGCAAGGATAAAAAGGAGTTTTTTCTAAAACAATACCTTCTTTAAACACTTTAAGAACTTTTGTTTTGGCTTCTAAAACTTCATAACCCACAAATTCGCTTGGAGCGGTAAAGTTTAAATAATCCGTATTTTGTTCTTTCATCCCGTTTTTAAAATCTTTATTTTGGTTTTTTTGAGATAATTTCTTATGTTTTTGTAAGAAAACATCAAATTGATCTGAATCTACTTCAATATTTCTTTGTTCGGCAAATTCTAAAACAACCTCTTTAGGCAAACCATAAGTATCATAAAGTTTGAAAACATTTTCATCAGATATTTTATTATCTTCAGTCAATTCTAAAATTTTGACTTCGCCCTCTTTTAAAGTGTACAAAAATTTTTCTTCTTCTTTTTTGATCATTTGAGCAATAACTGTTTTTTTATCTTTTAAATCAGGATAAAATTCTTGCATCATATCAGCTACAGTCGGCACTAATCGATATAAGAAAGGTTGATTTAACCCTATTTTTTTACCTTTTTGAAAAGCTCTTCTTAAAAGTCTTTTTAGAACATAGCCTCTTCCGTCGTTGGCTAAAACAACACCATCTCCAATGCTAAAAACTAATGTTTTAACGTGGTCTGAGATAATTCTAAAGGTTTCGTCCTCTTGATATTTAAAACCGCTTATTTCTTCAATTTTGGCAATAATAGGATAGAATAAATCAGTTTCAAAATTAGTTTTTTTATCTTGAAAAATACAAGCGAAACGTTCTAATCCTGCTCCAGTATCTATATTTTTTTGTGGTAATTCTTTATAATTCTCACGTTTTGTTTCAGGAACAGAATTGTATTGGGAAAAAACAATATTCCAAATTTCAATAAAACGATCGTTTTCAATATCGTTTTTAATTAATTCAGGACCTCTTGGATCATATTCAGGTCCGCGATCAAAAAAGATTTCTGTACAAGGACCACAAGGACCTTCGCCGATTTCCCAATAATTCGTTTTCAAAGAAATTAAATGATTTTCATCTATCCCTTTTTTTAACCAAAAATGATATGTATCTAAGTCTTGATGGAAATAAGTAATATATAATTTTTCTTTTGGTAAAGCGAAAAAACGTTCGGATAATAACAATTCATAAGCTAAATCAATCGCTTCTTCTTTGAAATAACCACCGATAGAGAAATTACCTAACATTTCAAAAAAACTGTTATGGCGAGAAGTTTTACCAATATTTTCTATATCATTAGTTCTTAAGCATTTTTGGACATTAACAATGTTTTGAAAACGAACTTTTTCTGAACCGTCAAAATATTTTTTCAAAGGAGTTACCCCAGCATTCACCCACAATAAAGTAGGATCAGATTGCGGCAATAAAGAAGCCGATTTTTCTTGGTAATGATCCTTTTCTACAAAAAAATTTAACCACATTTTTCTAATTTCAGAAGAAGTCATTTTTTTCATTTGTTTATTTTCCTTTAATTTGTTAAATATTTTCCCATAAAATAATTTTATAAATAAAAAAGATAATTAATATCTTTTTGGGCAAATAGGATATTGTTAATTATCTTTTTTTTTCTTTGACAAAATTAATTTTCCTTTGTAATAACCACTATTAAGAGTAACACGATGTGGTAAAGTAAAATTATTAGTTTCCGGACATACTGCTAAAGTCGGTTTGTTTAATTTATAATGTGTACGTCTTTTTCTTTTTGCAGTCTTACCAGTTCTTCTAAAGGGAACAGCCATTTTTTTCATCTCCTTTTTTTATTATCAAATAAAACACTTTCTTACCAAAATGCTTTATTTGATAATAAAATATTTATTTAATTTTTTACAAATTTTTTTCTTAATTCGTCTTTTTTTTACAATGGCGTTTGAGAAGGGATTCGAACCCCTGACCCACGGCTTAGAAGGCCGTTGCTCTATCCTGCTGAGCTACTCAAACGTTTTAAACAACTATTATTATACTTGAAATAATGTTTTTTTACCATCCAAAATAAAAAAATATTCATTTTTATTAAATTTCATTTATTTCGGATGACTTTTAAAAACATATAATTAAATTTATCGTGAACAATATAATGGTTTTGAATTGTATAATGGTTTCTTTTTAACCATTCGACTAAAAGATGGATTTTCCCTTGACAACCTAAGATGAAAGGTTTTCCGATATGAGAAGTTTTTTCTAAAATATGGATAATAGTATAAGGACCCATACCGGCAATTAAAGCCAAATCAAAAGAGGAAGGGATATTTTCAAATCCGTCGCTTAAATAAAATTCCACAGGATAATTTTCTAAATTTTCCCGTGCTTTTTCTAACGGTTGAGGATTGATATCAGAAGCAATCGCTTTTTGAATATAACCTTGTTCAAAAGCTTTTTTTAACACTAAACCATGGTCTGTTCCAATATCTGCAACCTTATGATAACCTTGAAGCAAAGAAGCGATAAAATCAATTCTTTTCATCATTTTTTGTTAATATTTTTGTATAACATTTTCAATTTATTTTGTCTTGAAGGCGATCTTAGGCGCCTTAAAGCTTTCGCTTCGATTTGACGTATTCTTTCGCGGGTAACACCAAAAATAGCGCCGACTTCTTCTAAAGTGTAAATACGATCATCTAACAACCCGTATCTCATTTTTACAACTTGTTGTTCTCTTACGGTTAAAGCCTCTTCTAAAGTTTCATCTAAAGTATTTTTTAAAGTTTCCTGCAACATATATTCGTGGGGAGACACAGCGTTAGCGTCACTAATGAAATCACCTAAAGAAGAATCATCTTCTTCTCGGACTGAAGTTTCTAAAGAAATAGTTTCTTTTTCAATCATCTGAATATCAGTGATTTGTTTAGTTTTAATATTCATTTCTTTAGCTATTTCGTGATTGTCTACTTTTCTGGATAAATCTTGCGTTAACTTGCCTCTACAACGAGAAATTTTATTCATTGTTTCGATAATATGAACTGGAATTCTAATTGTTCTTGCTTGGTCGGCTACTGCTCTGGTGATCGCTTGTCTAATCCACCAAGTAGCGTAAGTAGAAAATTTAAAACCTTTTCTATAATCGAACTTGTCTACCGCTCTCATTAACCCCATATTACCTTCTTGAATTAAATCTAAGAATAATATTTTTCTCCCGATATAACGTTTAGCGATAGAAACTACTAAACGATAATTCGCTTCTACTAATTTGCTTTTACCTAATAAACCTTTTTTGATTAATTCATGGTTTTTGTGAATTTGTTCTGAAGTTAGAGTTATTTCTTTTTTTTTGTATTTAATCATTTGTTTACGCGCTCTAATACCTTCGTAAACCATTTTCGAATTTTCTCTTTCTTCTTCATGCGTTAATAAAGGTATTTGACCGATTTCTTTCAAATACATTCTGACAGGATCGTCAACTTTAATTGAATTAGAAATTTTTTCTAAATTCAATTCTTCTTGGTAATCTTCTTTACTTTCATCATCTTCAAAAGATAAATTATTTTTTTTCAATTTTTGTTCTTTTAGTTTTTTAACATTTTCTTTTTTAATTTTTTTATCTTGAGCGATTAAAAATTTGATAATTTCTTCGTTAAAAGGAACCATATTTTTATTAAAACTGTTAACCCATCTTAACTTTTTTTTCAACGCAACATTAATAGAACTTATAGTCGTATCTTTGGCTAGTTTGGAATTATGTTTTTTAAATGTCTGTTTTATCGTTTGTCTTAAATTCATATTTTTCACCCATTAATTTTATTTTATACAATTTTAGTACGATAATGATAAGATGACTTTGATTTTAGTCTTTTTTAATTGGTTTTTATAATTTAGCTAACTTTTCTCTTACTTTGTGAAGTTCTAACTTTTTTTGGATTAATTTTTGCCCTTTTTCTTCTATCTGGCGGATATCTTCTTCGTTGTTTATCATTTGAGTTAAGTCTTTTTCTAAAGAAGCGATTTCTTCTTCTATGTTGGCAAAATCATCTAATTGTATTTTCTTCGATAAAAGTTTTTTCACATCTTCTAAATGTGGTAGGTTTTTTTTCTGTTTAAATAAAAAACTATTTTCAATATCTTCTTTGAAAAGATCAAAATCGAATTTTGCTTTTCTTTCTTGAAAAAAATCTTCATAAAGAAGGGCAAATCTGTCTAAATCCACATGTCGATTGACGTGAATGTTTTCTTCAGGCAAATGTTTTTCATAATATTCTTTGATTTTGGCAACAATATCAATCAACACCGAATTATGTAAAAAAATAATAACGCTTTTTTCGTAAATTAATGGCAAAAACTTATCACTTAACAAAATTTCAATAATGATGTGTTTGTCAGTTTCGTTATATTGTTTTTTGTTCATTTTTTTAATATGAATGAATTTATCTGAACCGTTGGCGATTTGACTTAAGAGTTGATAACCTTTTTTATCGTTGAATAAATTGTTTTCTTTATCGTAAGTTTGTTTAGCTAAATTTAAGGAAATTTGATATGTTTTATACAATTCTTTCGCGTAATATCTTTTAGTTTCTAGATCATAATACTTCAATAAGGCAACGGTTTTAGACTCTATTTCATCATCACTTTGGTTCTGTTCTTTCCATTCTTCTACATTATAAAAGACAAAATCTTTCGCTTTTTCTTTTAAAGAAGAAAGATTGATTATGTTTTTTTGTAAAATGTATTGGTCTGGATCTAGATTATCAGGCAAAGTCACTATTTTAATTTTAAAATTACGTTTAATTAGTAAAGTCGATATTTTCAGAGCCGCTTCTTTGCCCGCATTATCGCTATCATAAATAATTAAACAATTTTGACTTCTGGATTGAAGTAATTTAGCGTGTTGTTCCGTAAAACTAGTTCCTAAAGTGGCTACTACGTTTTTAATCCCTTTTTTGTAAAAAGCTATGACATCAAAAACACCTTCAGTTAGAATAATTTCGTTCTTAGCTCGAATGTCTTCTTGATGTTGGTATAAACGATATAAAAGATTACTTTTTTTAAATAAAGTATTTTCTGAATTAAATAAATATTTAGGATATTTTTCTTTTTCTTTAATCAAACGTCCTGAAAAACCAACAATATTACCTTTTTCATCAGTCAAAGGGAAAATCAAACGGTCTACGAAAAAATTATAATATTCTTCTTCGTTGTTAGATCTTTGTTTAATTAAACCTAATTTCAATAAAGTTTTGGCAGAGAAGTCTTTCTCTAATAAATAATCTTTCAGAGAGTTAAAATCATCGTAAGCATAACCTAAACCAAATTCTTTAATCAATTCTAAAGTCAGTTTTCTTTCTTGAAATAAATAACCTTCTAAAGGGTGATCTTTAATGTTTTCGATAATGTATAAAAGTGAATCATGAAAATATTGTTGCGCAGAATTTAATACATCGTATAAAACATCTTTATTATTTTTCTTTTTTTTCGGCAAATCAATATGAAATTGTTCACATAATTCTTCTACCGCTTTTTCAGTAGAAATATTTTTCAATTGACGCCAATAAGTAACTGGTTTACCGCCTTTACTACAAGACATGCAAAAGGCAATATTTTTTTCTTTAGAAACAGAAAAAGAAGGTGTTTTTTCTTGATGAAAAGGACATAAACCCATAAAGTTTTTTCCTTGTTTTTTTAAGACCACACCTGATTTAAGAACTAATTCATAAATGGGTATTTTTTCATTGATTTGTACAACGAAAGATTCCTTTATTTTATCCATAAAATCACTTTTTTTCACCACTTTACAATTCTTAAAACAATAATTTATTTTCTATATAATCGCGGATTTTTTCAATAGGCATTCTATGTTGTTTCATAGTGTCTCTATCTCTAATTGTTACAGTATTATCTTCTAAAGTTTGATCATCTACCGTACAACAAAAAGGAGTTCCTATAGAATCTTGTCTTCTATATCTTTTACCAATACTTTGGTTTTCATCATAAGTTAATTCGAAATAATTAGATAGTGTTTTTTGCAATTCTTTCGCTTTATGACGATGAATTTTTTTCATCAAAGGTAAAATAGCTATTTTATAAGGCGCTAAAAAAGGATGAATTTTTAACACTGTTCGTGAAGCTTCCTCTTTTAATTGCTCTGTTTCTAAACTGTCAGCTAAAAGAGCTAAAAATAACCTTTCGACCCCTAAAGAAGGTTCAATCACAAAAGGAAAGTATTTTTCTTTGGTATTTTCATCAAAATATTGTAAATCTTTTTTAGAATATTTTTGATGATTTTTCAAATCAAAATCAGTTCTTGATGCTATTCCCCATAATTCATCAAAACCCCAAGGGAAACGGAATAAAATATCAGAAGTAGCGTTAGAATAATGGCTTAATTCAGTTTCTTTATGATCTTTTAGTTCTAAATTTTCTTCTTTAATCCCTAATTCTAATAAGAAATTATAAGAATATTCTTTCCAATAAGCAAACCATTTTTGATCTTTTTTGGGTTGGCAAAAGAATTCTAATTCCATTTGTTCAAATTCACAAGTTCTAAAAATAAAATTACCTGGTGTAATTTCATTACGGAAAGATTTGCCGATTTGACCCACTCCAAAAGGTAATTTTTTCCTAGTAGAATTTAAAATATTTTTAAAATTAACAAAAATTCCTTGACAAGTTTCTGGTCTTAAATATAAAGGCTTATTTTCCTCTATGACAACCCCTTGATGTGTTTGAAACAACATATTGAATTTTTTAACAGGGGCCCAATTTTTGGTTTCTAAAACTTCATTCTCAATTAAATATTGCGTCATTTCTTCAAAAGTTAAGGCACTGACATCAAAAGAAGGATCGTGACTTTGAATTAATTTATCAGCTCTATAACGTTTATTAGTTTCTTTGTTTTCGGTTAAAGGATCGATAAACATTTTTAAATGTCCGGAGGCTTCCCAAATTTGGGAGTTCATTATAATAGAACTATCCAATAAAACATTATCATTTCTTTCTTGAAAAAATTTCTTTTTCCAAGCTTGTTTAATGTTTTGTTTTAATAAAGTTCCTAAAGGGCCGTAATCAAAACTATTCGATAAACCGCCATAAATTTCACTACCTGAAAAAACAAAACCATTTTGTTTAGCAAAAATAATTATTTCTTTTAAAGATAACATGTTTTTATCCTTTGCTATTTTTGTCATAAATAATATATTTATTATTATCGTATTTAATGCATATATCCTAATTGTTTTAATAAATTCGTTCTATTGCGCCAATTTTTTTCCACTTTAATCCAGATGTTAAGATGAATTCTTTTGTTTAAAGTACTGTTGATATCTTTTCTAGCTTCTGTACCGATTCTTTTTATTTTTTCGCCTTTAGCGCCGATTAAAATTTTCTTTTGGCTAGGTTTTTCTACTAAAATTAAAACCGAAATTTCCAACATTGAAGGATATTCTTCCATCTGGCGCATATCTTCTACTGCGACAGCGCATGCATGAGGAACTTCTTCGTGCACGTGATAAAGTATTTTTTCTCTGACTAATTCTGAAATCATTTCTTTTTCTTTCACGTTAGTAACCATGGTGTTATCGAAATAAAGTGGACCTTCTTCTGTTAAAGATAAAATTTTATCTTGCAAAATATCTACGTTTTGTTGCGTCATAGCAGATAGAGGAACAATGTGTTTGAAAGGAAATTTTTCTAAATAACTAAAAATAATTTTATCGATGAAAATTTTTTGCTTAATTTCGTCTATTTTATTAATTACTAAAATCACTTTTTTATTATGTTGTTGAATAGTTTGTAGAATTTTTTCTTCTTTGGATGTACATTCGCGATCAACTACGAATAAAACAATATCCACATCTTTAATACTTTGCATTGCTACAGAATTCATATTGTTATTTAATAAATATTTTTCTTTATGTATTCCCGGAGTGTCTACAAAAATTAATTGATAATGAGGGTCATTAATGATACCCATAATTTTATTACGAGTAGTTTGCGATTTAGAACTGGTAATAGAAATTTTTTGTTTTATCAAAGAATTTAATAATGTAGATTTACCTACATTAGTATTGCCTATCATAGTAATAAAACCTGATTTAAACACTAATTTTTTCCCCTTCAAAATTGATATTATTTATTTAAACAACTATATATCTAAATTATGCTCTTTTAAAATTTTATTTTGTATTTCGATCATTTCCAACAATCCTTCTTCTGTTTCGTCTTCATAACCTTTTAAATGTAAATATCCGTGCACAGCTAAAAAACTGATTTCTCTTTGATGACTGTGGTTTAATTTATCCGCCTGTTCAAAAGCTTTGGGTAAAGAAATGATAATATCCCCTAAAGAATCGTCATTAGCATCGTTGGTAAAAGTCAAAACATCAGTAGGATAATCTTTTTGACGATAATACAAATTCATTTCTTGCATTTTAATATTATCTATAAAGACAATATGTAGTTTTTTTTTTTTTTT
>NZ_AKIM01000017.1:0-7528 GCF_000300695.1 Italian clover phyllody phytoplasma str. MA1 | reverse complement strand
TTAGTTTGAAAAGATAGGAAATTATCTATTAATTTTTAGTCTTAAAGAGTCATTTTAAAATAAAAAGTTGTATGAAAAAACGGAACAGCTCAAGTTCACCCACTCCATATCTTTCATATGAGTTTTTATGCCGTAATTATAACCCTTATTTTTTTGATCTCAATTAAAGCGTTAAAACTAAAATAATGGCTCAAGAAATACTTTTTTCAGTCTTAATTTTATTAAGAATTTTTAACCGATAAAAAAAACTTTTTTAATCACTTTAAAAGGTTTTTTATTAAAAAGATTAATATTATTATCATTAAAATGGTCTTTTCTTAGAGATATGGATTTTTTTTATCCTTTTAAGAAGTAAAAATTTGTTTTTTATGTAAAAGCGTGTTATAATATAATCATACAAGAAGATAAAAACACAATATAAAAAAAATAAAAGAAAATAGAGGTATATATTTTTGTTTAATCAAAAAATAAAAAATAGTTATTTATTTTTCTTAATGTTAAATGCTTTTTTATTAATGTCTTTACTTTTGTTTACGCAGAAAATTTTTGCTCAAACTAATGAAGAACCTAAACAAACACAAATTGCACACAATATTCGCCTTCAAGATGATATATCAGATATTGTAGAAACTGTTAATGATTCTTTCGCCGACAAAATTAAAATAGGAATGGCTAAGGTTGTTGATGAGTTAAAAGATTATGCTGAGGCTCAGCACAGCGATAAAACTTCCAAAAAAATGATTCAAAACGTAGTAAATGATATTATTAATAACTATTTATCCATAGATGAATGGGCTGAAGTTAAAACTGATTTTTTTAACATTTTTAAATACGATGGCGATTGGATGAAAGATATAGTGACTTCTATATTAACTAACATTGTTAAAAATACTATAACCACGGTAAAAAGCTCTTACAAATCTAGTTATTTTTTTATTTTTGATTCTTTTACTAAAGACATAGATGATGCAGTTTCTGATACTATAAGCACTTTATGGCCGACTTTTCCTAAATAATTACCAAAAAGATTAATGAATTTTTAAAATATTAATGATATTTACCAATATAAAACAAAAAAACTATTTATGAAAAAGACAATTCATAAATAGTTTTTTTGTTTTATATTGGAGGATTTTTTTAATTTGAATTGATATTTAAATTATAACTCCATTAAATAATCATTAACATTTTTTTTGAGAAGTTATTTTAGGAAAAAAGATTATTTAATTCTTCTATTTCATTAGCTTTTTCGATTAAAGCATTAGTGATAGAAGATAAATCTTTTTTAATTTCTTCCTTCTCTTTCGTTAATAATTTAATCTTTTTCTTGTAAAAACATAAATTATGGTCTTTTTTAATGATTTGTTGTTGATTTTCTTTAATGATCAATTCTTGCGTTTGAATAATGTTGTTTTTTTCCTTCAATGAATCTGTTAAAATTTGTATCCTTTTTTCGATAAATTGTTTCTTTGTTTGACATTCCCCTTTTGTTAGGCGAAAATAAACCATCATACAAAAGAAGACAAATAGTATCCAACGGAAAGAATAAATTTTTTTCATAAATTGACGTATATATTACCTTTTTTTAAAATATCATCATATAACAATAAAGTTTATAGATAATTTGTTCAATTGAAAAATATCCCCATATTAAGAGCATTTTTAACTATATTATATTATTTTGGAGGATTTTGAAGCAAGTCTTTAATTTCTTTTAGTAAAGTTACTTTTTCTTGTTCTAATTTTTTGATATCGTCGCTTTTAAATTCTTTGACGTTAGAAGAGCTCTTGGTTTTTAAATATTTTTTACCATGATACACAAAAACATAAATAACGAAAGCGACCATAAAAAATTCAAAAACGTTTTGTAAAAATTTACCATAATTAATAGCGTTCTCCCCTCCTAAAGTTATTTTTAGTTCATTTAAGGTAAATTTGCCGTTAAAAAACCAAACAATAGGAGGCATAATGATGTCAGTAGTCAAGGAACTCACCATTTTGCTAAATAACTGCCCTATCACGATGGTGATAGCTAATTTGATAATGTCCCCTTTATTGATAAAAGACTTAAAACCATCTTTAAAATCTTTTAATTGATGTAAATATTTATGTTCAGACATGATAATTCCCCTCTTCTTTATTATAAATTTATAAACAGAATCACATATTTTAATTTTATTGTATTGGCGTGCGCTAAAAAAATCAAAAAGTTACATAAAAAATATATTATAAAAATAATAATAATTTGTTAATTTAAAAAACTAATGCTACAATAATATTGTAGCATTAGTTTTTTAAGTTATTTAAAAAAAATAAAAAAGGTTCAAAAGGTGAAATTTACTGTGGTGAATGAAATTTGGAACAACATTTCTAATCATTTAAAAACTTATTGGGGTCAATACTTGATTTTATCGAGTATTATTTTGGCCGGACCGCTTCAAAAACTAGTTAAGTTATTAATGCGTTTTATTTTGTTTCTTTTGAATTTTTTCTTCGGAGAAGAAAAAGAAAAAAACGATATTAATAACGAAAATCCGCAAATTTCCATTCAAAACCAATTATCAGATGATGTATATAAAAATAAAAACTTATCTTTAATAGAATTAACTATTTTGGACATGAAGAGAAAAGAAGAAACAAAAAATTCCAGAGAAAAAGATAAAGATATTGATTTAATTAGGTTAGAATTATATCAAAGTAAATTAGAAAGCAAAATAGAATTACACCAACAACAAAATTTCTTTGAAAAAGAATTATTAAAACAAAAATTAGAACTTTTAGAAAAAGAATTATTGAAAAACAGTATTAAAAATAGTTTTAATTTTAACGGTAACAAAAAAAAACAAAGAAAGAACGACAATTATAATAATAACAATTATAACGATAATAATGGTAATAATTCTCAAGAAGGAGAAAATGTTAACAAAAAACCTATTGACCTTTCTTTCTTCGAAGAAACGATCAATAAACAGATTCCTGAAAGTTTGAAAAAAATATTTGATCAATTAAAAAACGTTTCTGAAATGCAGTTATTTATGTTAAACAACATGCCTATGAATGATAATTCTTTTTCTTATTATGATGATCAAAAAAACGCCTTATATATTGACCCAAAAGATTTGCCTTTTGTTAAAGCCCTTTTAGTGGATAAGACGAATAAACAATTAAAAAATTAATCTTTCTATAGAGTAAATAAAAAAAAATCAAAATAATTATATTTTGATTTTTTTTTATTTATAAGAATTATTTTAATTCTAAATATTGTTTTTCTTTTCGAGTCTTTTCAGGTTTTTTCTTAATAATAATTGTCAATAAACCATTATTTAATGAACCGTCAATATCTTCAATAGAAAAATCTTCACCTATGTTAAAACTACGTTTAATAATACCTCTAATTCTTTCTTGTCTTAAAAAATTAACTTCAGGTTGGCTTTCGTTTTTTTGCACGTCTTTTGATGGTTTTTCTTGATGAGGATGAGCTTCAATGATTAACCATCCTTCTTCTAAGCTTATTTTAATATTTTCTTTTTTAAAACCAGGCAATTCGCTAATCAATTCATAATGTTGAGGATATTCTTTAATATCGGTTCTCATAAAAGAATGAGAATTCTCGCCAAAAGAAACGCTTTTCCAATAGTCTAATAAATTTTCTAATAAATCGTTATTTTTATCAATTGCATTAACAAACATTTTTATATTTATCTCCTTTTCTATTATTTATTTTAATATTATTAATGATTTCATTTTTATTATAACAAATCATTTTGGCAATGTCAAGGGGAGAGTGATAATTTATTTTTTTAATATTATGTATTATTTTTTGATTACTTTTTTTTAAAAAATAATGTATAATAATAAATGTTGTTATTTGATACATTATTTTTGGATGTATTTTTATGGCGGTTGTGGCGAAGTGGTTAACGCAGCGGCTTGTGGAGCCGACACGCGTGGGTTCGATTCCCATCAGCCGCCCCAATTTATTATTTTTATTATTTTATCTTTATATCTTTTTCTTTTGTAGGCCCATAGCCAAGTGGTAAGGCAACGGACTTTGACTCCGTCATTCGTTGGTTCAAATCCAGCTGGGCCTGCCAACGCTAACAACATAAATGCGACAACTTTAAACTAATCTGCGGGTGTGGCGGAATGGAAGACGCACTAGACTTAGGATCTAGCGCTTTTGGCGTGCAGGTTCAAGTCCTGTCACCCGTACCATTAATATTAAAAATTATTATTTTAAAACATTTTAAGGGATATGATGTCAACGGTAGCATAACGGTCTCCAAAACCGCTTGTTCGGGTTCGAATCCTGATATCCCTGCCATTTAAATTATCATTAAATAAAAATTAAATTAATACAAAAAATTAATATAAAAAAGAAAGAAAACTCTTTTAAAGAATTTTCTTTCTTTTTTATTTTTTATAAAAAACAACAAGTTATTTAATAAGACTTTTTTTAATAATATCTATTTTAAGGCAAGATTTTTTAAAAAATAAAATCCTCGTCTTTGAGGCTTTCTGATTTCATTTTTTGGTAACCATTCCCTTTCATGGAAAAGTTATCCATAGTTTTAGTTTCAGTATTAAGTCCGTTTAAAACTACAGGATTAATATTTTCTTGAGGGAATTTTTGTTCAAAACCTAAATTCATTAACGCTTTATTAGCATTATAACGAACAAAGGTGTTAACATCTTCTATCAAACCAACTTCTTGATAAATTTCATGAGCTAAAGATTTTTGTTCTTCATATAAATTGTCCAATAAATCATCTAACCATTTTTTTAAATATGTTTTTTGTTCTTTGGAAAAGTTATAATATAATTCTTTAGCTAAACGACCTACATAAACGCCATGAACACTTTCATCTCGGATAATCAAGTTAATCATTTCTCCAGCTTGCATCAATTGACCTTGACCGTAGAAATATAAAGGATAATAAAAACCACTGTAAAACAACCAAGTTTCAAGAAAAACAGAAGCAACCATACTTTTCCATTTAATTTCGTTAAAAGTTTTATTATCGCTTTGTTCGTTTTCATATTTATTAATAACGATTTTTTTTTCTAAATTTTCGTAAATGCCGACAATAATATTTAAAATGTTTTGTAAATTTTTTTGTTCTTCGCCCCAAGCGAATAATTGATTTATTTCTTCTTTATTTAAAAAAGTCATAAAAATATTAGAATAACTTTTCGCGTGAACAGCATTTTCCATTGCTCCCATGAAATTAAGGGTCGCTTTTTTTTGATGTTCATAAGGTAAGCAAGAACGAAGAATAACCGGCATACCGATATCACCTTGATAAGTATCTAGAAAAGTCAAAACTAATAAATTCCTTGAATAGGCTTTTTTTTCTTCAGGAGAGAGTGCTTGCCAAGCAATTAAATCGCTTTGAAGACTGATGTCTTCAGGACGCCAAAATTGACTTAAATTTTGTTCATAAAAATATTGCGTAAACTCGTCTTCTAATTTATTCCAATTCGCCCCTTTAAAAAGGCTGTTTGTTTCTTTCATATAAAGACCTTTCTATTGTTAAATTTTTTTTAAACAGGATATTTATTTATAGCAATTTATAACTTTTTTTAATTTGTTCTTCTAAAGATTTCGCTATTTCAGGGTTTTGTAATAAAAATTCTTTAGCTTTTTCTTTTCCTTGACCGATATGTTTATTTTGATAACTATACCAAGCGCCGCTTTTTTGGACTAATTCAAGATCAACCGCTAAATCTAAAATTTCACCTTCTTTAGCAATTCCTTTCCCGTACATAATTTCTAATTGAGCAACTTTGAAAGGAGAAGAAACCTTAGATTTCACTACTTTAACATTGGAACGAATACCGATAAAAGTACCATCTTCTTTGATGAATTCAGACTTTCTAATATCTAGCCTTAAAGAAGCGAAATATTTTAAAGCTTTACCGCCTGGAGTTACTTCAGGACTGCCGTAAATCACTCCCACTTTCTCTCTTAATTGATTCACATAAATCACGATAGTGTTAGTTTTAGAAACGATAGCCGATTGCTTTCTCATTGCTTGTCCCATCATTCTGGCGTGAAGACCCATAAAAGAATCGCCGCTTTCACCTTTTAATTCAGCTTCCGGCACTAAAGCAGCCACAGAGTCAACAACTATTAAACTGAAAATTTCGCTTTTAACTAAAGATTCGACGATATCTAAAGCTTTTTCGCCTGAATCTGGTTGAGAAATAATGAAATTGTCTAAATCTATTCCTATTGCTTTAGCGTAATTAGGGTCCAGAGCGTTTTCCACATCAATAAAAGCGACATTCCCTCCTTGTTTTTGAGCTTCCGCTATTGCGTGTAAAGTTAAAGTTGTTTTTCCGGAACTTTCAGGTCCAAAAATTTCAATAATACGACCTTTAGGAAAACCACCGATTGATAAAGCAATATCCAAAGTTAAAGAACCGGTCGGAATAACTTGGATTTTATCAGTTTGTTCCGAATTTAACTTCATAATGCTCCCTTTGCCGAAACGTTGTTCAATTTCTTTAATTGTTTTTTCAATCACTTCTTTATTTTCTTCGTTTGTCTTCACTTCTTGTTTAGTTTTTTCTATTTTGCTTTTTTCGTTTTTAACTTTTTCGTTATTCATAATTTTGTTTCATTCCTTTGGTTATTTTCGATATATTTTAATATAAATATTTTTTTAGTTATTTGAGTAGAGATAGTTAGTTTTGGACGAAATTAGACCTAATAAATTTAAAATTGTTAATTATATAAAACATTCCTGAAACGAAGATTAAAAAAATGTTTATGCCTGATAAAACATTAATAAAATAACTTATTGATAATTTTACAAAAGGTTCCCAAATATACGGGTATATTTGTTGAACAAATAATAAAAAAATAATAGTTATAAAAGTGAAAACAGTTTTTAATTTTCCTAAAAAAGAAGCGGAAATAATATGTTTTTTTTCAACAGCGACCAAACGTACTCCCGTAATGATCAAATCTCTTATAATAGTGGCTATTATAATAATGACGATTCCTGTTTCAACGCTTTTATTATCACTTTTTTCAGGTAATAAAAATTTATGTTTACTTAACAAATATATGTGAAAAAAAGTGATAATAACAAGCAACTTATCAGCTATTGGGTCAAAAAATTTTCCAAAAACTGTTTGTTGTTGGAATTTTTTAGCTATATAACCATCAAGATAATCGGTGATAGCTGCGATGATAAAAATCAAATTAAAAAACAAACTTAGCGTTGTTTCTACACCATCTGGCTGTTTTTTTTTTATATTTAAAATCATAACCATTAAAGGTAACATGCAAAAAACCAACAAGATACGAAAAACAGTTAAGAAATTGGCTGATTTTTTAATGATATTTTTCATTCTTTAACAATCTTTCTTTAGAAAATAATAATTATTTAACATATTATTTTAACATCGTTAAAATATAAAAATTATCTATATAATCTATATAATAAATATACTATCATATTTTAACGAAAAACATTTAACTTTTAAATATATTTTTGTCTAACTTTTTTTTTTTTTT
>NZ_AKIM01000016.1:0-11033 GCF_000300695.1 Italian clover phyllody phytoplasma str. MA1 | reverse complement strand
TTTAAAGGATCATTCTTTATGATATTTTCTATATCGCTTTTTTTTCACATCTGTAAGATTTTCTTTGTCTGATAATGATTTATGATTTAATAATAATTGTTGATATTCTTGAAGGTTTTTATGACATTCTAAAATATCTCCTTTAATTTTTTTTATTTTTAAATATGGTTTCATTATATGTTTTTTTTGCAAGGAAAGTGAAAAATAATTTCCAATAAAAAGAGTCTTTTTATAATGCAATTGGCAAAGTTTGAAATTATTGGTGATTTCAAATAATTAACATTTATTTTAATTTACGTATTTAATTTACGTAATTGTGGTATTCTTGATAACTTATGAAGCGACTTGGATAATTTTATTTATTTTGACGTTTTATCGGAAAATAGATTTATTTCCGGCTATTATTTTGCATCCTCTAATTTCAATATCAGGATTATCGTGTTTAATTTTCACTTCTTCTTTGTCTCTAGGAAAATAATTATTTTTTAATTGTTTTTAGGTTGAATAAACCATGTATGACGCGTGTTTTTTTTACTTTGATTCATTAGAAGAACGAGTTTCTTCGGATCAAAAAAGTAAAAATATCTTTCAACTTCTAAAAAACTCTTTTTCTCAATCTTTTCGCTTCCATCAAAAAGCGCCATCCTCCCCCAAAAAAAAGATGAAAAAAAACTTAAAAAGTCAATTTTTCTCATGATAAATTATTTATCTTTAAGCGGTTTTTGTTTTTTTGTTGTTATTTTTTTAAAAAAAGTATTAATATAATAAGTGTATGTATAATATAAACATTGTTTTATAAATTGAATTATCCATCACAATTCATTTATAAATAAATTTATGTTGTAATGTGTAATTTTATATATAAAATCTATCAAGGACGTTTTATATAAGAAAATACATTTAAGAAAGGATTTTTCAGTGTTAACTTCCGATAAAAAAGTTATTTTAAAAGCTCACCAAGAAGGTTATGCAATCGCTCAAGTAAATATTAATAATTTAGAATGGATTAAAGCTGCTTTACAAACTGTAGAAGAATTAAAATCACCGGTCATTTTAGGAGTTTCAGAAGGTGCTGCTAAATATATGGGAGGTTTTAAAACTGTTGTTGCTATGGTAAAAGAATTAGATGCTTTTTATAATGTTAGCGTTCCTGTAATACTTCATTTAGATCACGGCTCTTTTGAAGGTGCTCAAGAAGCTATTAAAGCTGGTTTTACTTCTGTTATGTTTGATGGAAGTCATTACCCCTTTGAAGAAAATTTAAAAAAAACTCTTCAAATAACTCAACTATGTCGTGAAAAATCAGTTTTACTGGAAGCCGAAGTAGGCGGTATCGGTGGAGAAGAAGATGGAGTAGTTGGTCAAGGCGAAATTGCTGACCCTAATCAATGTAAACAAATAACAGAATTAGGCATTGATATGTTAGCTGCCGGCATTGGCAACGTCCATGGCAAATATCCAGATAATTGGAAAGGTCTAGATTTCGATGTTTTTGTTAAAATTAGATCTTTGACTAAAGAACAAATCCCTTTAGTTCTTCACGGTGGAACTGGTATTCCTGAACACATGATTAAAAAAGCTATTTCTTTAGGAGTGGTTAAAATCAATGTTAATACTGAATTTCAATTAGTTTTCGCTGAAGCTACACGTAAATATATTGAAGAAGGCAAAGATTTAGTTAATAAAGGATATGATCCAAGAAAATTATTAAATCCAGGCTTTTTAGCTATTAAAAAAGAATTAAAACATAAATTAACTTTATTTGGTTCTGTTAATAAAGCATAATTTCAAAATAACATTTATAAGAAAAAAGGTTATATTAATAATGAAAAATGAACAAAATTTAGAAAAAATCGCTGTTTTAACTTCAGGCGGAGATGCTCCGGGGATGAACGCTGCTATTAGAGCAGTAGTTATGGCAGGAACTAATCAAAATTATGAAGTTTATGGCGTAAAAGACGGTTATTTAGGTTTATATAACAATCAAATAGAATTGTTAACGCCTGATTCTTTAGACAGAATTATCAACGTATCAGGTACTTTTTTAGGTACTTCACGTTTTTTACCTTTTCAAAATGAATTAAAAGTTCGTCAAGTATGTGCTAACAATTTAACTGATTTAGGGATTACTAAATTAGTGGTTATTGGCGGTGATGGTTCTTATTATGGAGCTATGAAGCTAGATGAATTAAACATTAAATGCGTAGGCATTCCTGCTACGATAGATAACGATATTAATGCTACAGATTATACAGTTGGCTTCAGTACGGCTTTAAATAACGTAGTGGATGCGATTGAAAAATTACGCGATACTTCTATTTCTCATCGTAGATGCAGCATTATCGAAGTAATGGGCAGACACAAAGGTGATTTAGCTTTATACGGCGGACTTGCTGGTGGAGTGGATATGATTGTCACAAGCGAAAAATCTTTAGATAAACAAACTATTTTTGATAAAGTTAAAGAATTATACGAAAAGAACCAAAGACATGCTATTATAGTGGTGACAGAACATATTTTCGCAGTTAATGAATTAGCTAAAGAAGTGGAAAAATATAGCGGTTTTGAAACAAGAGCTCAAATTTTAGGACACATTCAAAGAGGTGGAACTCCTACAGCTGAAGATTTAATTTTAGCTAACAGAATGGGCAGTTATGCGGTTGAATTGTTAAAAAAAGACATTCATAATTGTGGCATCGGAATTCAAGGCAACAAATTAACTCATCTTGAATTTAAAAACATTTTTGATCAACCCTATGTAAAAGACGAATTGTTTGATGTATTTGACAAAATAACTCAATAAAAATATTTATTTAGTTTTTTAATTAAGAAGTAAAGGATAAATTTTAAAAGTGTCTACAAATGTTAAACAAAAAAATTTAAACAAAAATAATTCTCAACCTCAGTTTCAAGGTTCGATTTGGAAAAATTTAATCGTTATTTCTATTCCAGTTGCTATTTATTTAATATTTAAACATTTTACATCAGCAGTAGATTATTATATTGTTGGAACTCCTACAAAAACAAATAAAAATATCGATTCAGTCATTACTTTGATGAAACAAATTGGTAAAGTTTTCCAAGCTATTGCGATGGGTTTAGGCGGTGCGGGAGTTATTTTAGTAGCCCAAGAATATAAAAAAAATAATAAAGAAAAAACACAAGAATACGTAACTTTAGCCTTTTTGTTTTCTATTATTTTAAGCCTTTTATTATCCATTGTATTCTATATTGGTGCTATAATACCTAATTTCGACCTTTTTTTACCCGTTAGTTATCGTACTGACGGCGGCGCTTTATGTTATAACATTCAATTAATATCTTTCATTTTTATGACTATTAATGTAGTGTTTATTGGAATTGAAAGAGCTAAAAATAAAACGCGTTTTGTTTTCTTCTTAAATATTTTAAACATTTCAGCAAGAGTGCTTTTAGCCTTTGGTTATAAATGGTTTAGAGGCGAAGGAAAGGTAAGTATTGTTGATTTGCAATTAGCTACTTTATTTTCTGATTTATTGATTACTTTTATAGTTGTTGATTTTGTGTTCTTTAATAAGAAAAACGATACCAGATTAGATTTCAAAAAATTCAAATTCTCTTCTGAAGTGTTAAAAAAATTTTCTAAATTATCTGGCGGATTAGTGGTCGGTAAGGCTACTTATGAAGTTGGTAAAGCAGTGGTTAACACTTTGACGACAAAATTTTATGAACCTTCTTTATTAGGGATTGCCGGTTTAGCAGCGTTAGTTAATGGTATTGTTTACTCTTTATCGCAATCTTTTGAAGATGGACAATCAGTCATGGTGTCGCAAGAATCTAGCAATCAAGATTCACGAAAAACTCTGAAAATTTTTAAAAATGTTTTTGTTATTACGACTATTTTAGGAACAGTCGGTATTTTGGTTAATCAATTTTATGGCGAAAAATTATTAAAATTTTTCAAACCAACCAGAGATTTTTCATCGGAAGAAATGCAAGGTTTTAAAACGATTTTATTTTATGAACAATTATCGCTTTTCACTTCTGTATGGGCTTCCATGATGATGGGTTATATTATTTCGTACAATAAGAGCGCTAAAATATCATTCTGGATGAATCTTTTAAGAGTTTTATTGAGGATATCTCTATTAAGTTTATTGCACCTTGCAACTGATATAAACCATTATATTCAATTCGGTTGGAGTACGGCTGGAAGTAACATTATTGTTTTAATAGTCGTAACTGTTATCTTTGTGAAATTTATTAAAAAAAGCCATAATGAAAGTGAGCAACAAAAAATAATTAAACAAGATTTGAAAAAAAGGTATTTTTGGTATGATAATAAAAACCCTTTCTACAGCTAACGTCAAAAATAAAAAAGTTTTATTACGAGCAGATTTAAATGTTCCTTTAGAGAATGAACGTATTACAGATGATAATAGAGTTAAAGCTATTTTGCCTACTTTAAAACATTTAATTCAAAATGAAGTTAAAGTAATTGTTTTTTCTCATTTCGGCAGGGTTAAAACTGAAGATGATAAAAAAAAATATAGTCTTGAAGTGGTGGCTCAAAATTTATCTTTTCATTTGGATGCTAAAGTTTATTTCGTACCTCAAACAAGAGGAAAAATTTTAGAAACAGCTATTGAAAAACTTCTCCCTGGAGAGGTCTTGATGGTTGAAAATACTCGTTTTGAAGATTTAGACAACAAAAAAGAAAGTAAAAATGACGCTGATTTAGGAAAATATTGGGCTTCTTTAGGCGATGTTTTCGTGAATGATGCATTTGGAACTTCTCATCGCAGTCATGCTTCTAACGTAGGTATTGCTCAAAATATGGAAGAAAAATATTTCGGTTTTTTAGTAGAAAAAGAAATTAATTTTCTTCATAAAATCGTCAAATCACCTCAAAGACCCGTAGTAGCGGTTTTAGGTGGTTCTAAAGTATCTGATAAAATTAAAATCATTCGTAATCTTTTGAAAAAAGTTGATTTTCTTTTAATCGGGGGCGGTATGAGTTTTACCTTCTTAAAAGCGCAAGGTCATAACGTAGGCAAAAGTTTACTAGAAGAAAACGAAATACCTTTAGTGAAAGAATTGTTAAGCTCTGAAGAAGGTAAGAAAATTGTTTTAGGTCCAGATGTTGTTTGTGGCGAAGAATTTGCTAACAAAACTAAAGTTAGTGTTTCTGATGTTAACAATATTTCTGATAATGTGATGGGTTTAGATATCGGTCCCAAAACAGTCGCTTTATTTCGAAAACATTTAGCTTTAGCTAAAACTATTGTTTGGAACGGACCTTTAGGAGTTTTTGAATTTGATAATTTCGCTCAAGGCACTAAAGAAATAGCACAAATAATAAGTCAAATGCATAATAAAGCTACTACAATCATCGGTGGTGGCGATAGTGCAGCTGCTGTCTTTAAATTTGGTTTAGACGGTCATTTTAGCCACATTTCTACTGGTGGAGGAGCCTTTTTAGAATATTTAGAAGGCAAGCCAATGTTTGGGTTGGAATGTATCGAAAATATTGAATAAAAAAATTTATGAAAAAATAATTTAAAAAAAGGTATAACAAATTATGAACAAAAAAACAAAAGTAGCCATTAACGGTTTTGGACGTATAGGAAAATTAGCGTTTCGTTCCATTTTTGCTAACCCTCGATTTGAAGTTGTTGGCATCAATGATTTATCTAATTTAGAAACAATCGCTTATTTATTAAAATACGATACTGCTCAAGGATTATATAAAACAGATTCCGTTTCTTACGAAGATAACCATTTAGTAGTGGATGGGAAAAAAATTCCTGTTTTTCAAGAAAGAAATCCTAAAGATTTGCCTTGGGGTAAATTAGATGTAGATGTTGTTTTAGAATGTACTGGTTTTTTCGCTAGTAAAGAAAAAGCGGATCTACACTTACAAGCTGGAGCTAAAAAAGTTTTAATTAGTGCTCCTGCTACTGGCGATTTAAAAACAGTTGTTTACAATGTCAATGATAATGTTTTAACTAAAGATGATCACATTGTTAGTGGAGCTTCTTGCACTACTAACTGTTTAGCGCCTGTTGCGAAAGTGTTAAACGATAACTTCGGCATTAACCAAGCGTTTATGACAACGGTTCACTCTTACACAAGCGACCAAACTTTAATTGACCAAAATCATTCTAAAGGTATTTGGGCTAGACGCGGTAGAGCAGCAGCTTCTAATATGGTTCCTACTTCTACAGGAGTAGTGAAAGCTATTGGTTTAGTATTGCCTGAATTAAAAGGTAAAATAGATGGTACATCTGTTAGAGTTCCAACTGTAACAGGTTCTTTAGTGGACCTTACAGTAGAATTAAACCAAGAAGTAACAGCGGAACAAGTTAATCAAGTTTTTGCTAAAAATACTAATGAAACTTTAGGATACGTTAAAGATCCTATCGTATCTTCTGACATTGTAGGAACTTCTTATGGTTCTTTATATGACTCTAATACTTTACAAATTCTTCAAACAAAACCTAAATTTATCAAATTAATGTCTTGGTATGATAACGAAATGAGTTATGTTAGCCAATTGGTAAGATTATTGCACAAAATGTCTACATTGTTATAATTTTTAACTAATAAATAAAACCGCTAAAAAAACCAAAATACAATATGCTTTATAAAGTATAAATAAAGCATATTGTATTTTCTCTTAAAGATGATTTATTTTTCCATTTAGTCTAATTATTATTTATTAAAAAACAATAGTTTTTAAAAATATATTTGCAATAATCAAAAGATAATTATGGAGTGTTGATATGAGTTTAAACTTAAATTTAGATGGAATCCAAAATTTTTTAAATTGGGATGAGGAAAGTAAAAAACTAGCTCCTCAAGTTAAAAAAAATCATCAAAAACTGCATGAAGATCAAGAATTAAAAGATACTGTTTTAGGGTGGTTAACTTTACCTTTGAACGATGACGTTGAGGAAATTCAAAAAATAAAAAAATTAAAAAAAAAACATCCGGATTTAGATGTGTTAGTAGTGATAGGGATCGGTGGTTCTTATTTAGGCGCTAAAGCAGGAATAGAATTGCTTCAAATTCCTTTTCAAAAAACTAAACCTGAAGTGTTATTCGCAGGTCATCAAGTGTCAGGTAATTATTTAACAAATTTGACTCATTATTTAAAAGATAAGAATTGGGCGATGAACGTTATTTCTAAATCTGGTACTACTTTAGAACCTGCTTTAGCTTTTAGAGTATTGAAAAAAGCAATAGAAGAAAAGTACGGCAAAGAAGAGGCTAAAAGACGTGTTTTTGCTACTACAGACGGTAAAAAAGGTGTTTTATTAAATATAGCTAACCAAGAAGGTTACGAAAAATTTGTTGTTCCTGACAATGTTGGCGGAAGATTCAGCGTTTTAACTGCTGTAGGATTATTACCTTTTGTTTTTGCTAATTTAGATGCAGAGGCTATGTTAAAAGGAGCTCATCAAGCTTATTTAGATTTTTCATCTGATGATTTAAATCAAAATGAAGCGTATCAATACGCAGCAGCTCGTTATCTTTTGCACACTAAATTAGATAAAAAAATGGAATTATTAGTTAGTTATGAACCGCATTTATTAGGTTTTTCTGAATGGTGGAAACAATTATTTGCCGAATCCGAAGGTAAAGACGAAAAAGGTCTTTTTGTGGGAGCTATTAATAACTCTACTGATCTTCATTCTTTAGGACAATTCATCCAAGAAGGAAGTAAGTTTTTTTTTGAAACAGTTTTAAATGTAGGCCATTTTGACCAAGATTTAGTCATTCCTCGAGTAGAGAATGAATTAGATGGACTTAATTATCTAGCAGGTCAAAATTATACAGATATTAATCAAAAAATTAAAACAGCGACCAAACAAGCTCATATTGAAGGACAGGTACCGAATTTAGAATTGACTGTGCCTCAATTAGACGAATATAACTTTGGTTATTTAGTTTATTTCTTTGAAAAAGCTTGCGCTATGTCTGGTTCTCTTTTAGAAATTAATCCTTTCAATCAACCAGGTGTGGAAGTTTATAAACAAAGAATGTTTGCTTTATTGAAAAAATAATTTTATTTATACAAAAAAAGATACTCTAAAAGTATCTTTTTTTGTATAAAGGTTATAAAAAGTTATAAGAAATCTTTTAAATGATAAATAAGTACCCTTTTATAGTGTTTTTTTCAACTTTCTTCACCAGATAATAACTATTATTTTGAGGTTTTACATTTTACTTTATTTTTTAATGATTATTTTTTTGTTTTTTTAATTTTGAAAATAAGGAGATAACTTTTTAAATCTCAAAAAAGCCTTTTTTAAGTATGAAACATGTTTTTTCAAAGAAAAATCGTAATTGAGTAAACAAATATGATAAAATAAAATTTTATGATGTGTTTGTGAATTTATAAGAAAAAACTTTTTTATAAACTTTCAAAATCAGAATAAATTAATTTAATTTTTTATTATAAAAATATTTTTTATAATAAGATAAAATCAGCGTTTTAAAAGGTACTGTTTATCAATTTTCTTCAAAGAAGGGTTATTCAACATGAATCAAAAGAAATTTATTAAAAAGAATTTATCAGACCAAAATACATCTAAAGGCGGCATTTATGAATTATTATACTTTTTATTCTGTTTGGGCTTTTTATCGATCTCTTTAGGAGTTTTTATCGCACAAGTGGATGAAAAAGTGATTAAAGGAACAAACTTGTTGCATGATTGGAAAAAATTATTCAACAAGTTCACTTATCAAAGTAATTTTTTAGTTTTAATAGTGATGCTTTTATCCTTTACTCCTTGGCGAAAAAAGAAGAACTTTGCTGTTTTAACTTTTATAACTTTAGTGAGCATTTTATTTACTGCGATTATTAATCATTCAATTCTAGATAGAGATGAAATTAAGAACTTTAATTTTAAAACTGTTGATTTTCAACATACTATTATTCCTCTTTTATATACTGTCTTTTATTTTTCGAAAAAAAATATCGGTATGTCTTGTAAAAAAGCTTATTTAGGGATTATTCATCCTTTGACTTATTTAATTATTTATTTAATTATCGGCAAAATAAAAGGGGAAAATTATAAATATCCTTATGATTTCATCAATCCTCACAAACCTGGCATTATAGGCGGTTTATTGGGAAAGGCAAAACAAGGGTATTCTTATCTTTTTTTAACTGCTTTCTTTTTAGCTGTTTTAACTTATTTATTTTCTTTATTTTTAAATTTCACTAAAAGTAAAATTAATACTCAAAAATATTAATTTTGACATATAAAAATGATTTTACCGCATGATGTCCTTTTTTCTGAATTATAGTAAATATCCAAAAAAAACCAAAAAAGGAGATAAATAATGTTTGATTTTAAAAAAGAAGTTTTAAAAAGAGAAGATATTATTGTTAAAACTCTGCAAGATTTGTTAAGAATAGAGAGTGAATTAGAAACATTTAAACCAGAAAATAAAGGCGCTCCTTTTGGACAAAAATTAAAAGAAGCTCTTGATTTTATGTTGAATTTAGGACAAAAAGATGGTTTTAAAACTTTGAATGTTGATGGTTATGCCGGTCATATAGAATATGGTAATCAAACAGATTGGATTGGAATAATAGGACATCTAGATGTTGTTCCCGCCGGCAATCATTGGTCTTATCCTCCTTATGAAGCTAAAATAGTGGATGGTAAAATTTATGCTAGAGGTTCTCAAGATAATAAAGGTCCCGTTATTGCTTCTTATTTTGCCTTAAGCATTTTAAAAGAATTAAATATTCCTTTAAAGAAAAGAGTGAAATTTATTTTAGGATTAGATGAAGAATGCGAATGGTACTGTGTGGATCATTATTTTGAAAAACATCCGGAAATCCCTGTTGCTGGTTTTGTGCCTGATAGTTATTTTCCTTTAGTTTATGCGGAAAAAGGCCTTGTGGTTTTATCTTTAGAAACTGAAAGCACAGATCCCCGCATTATCAGTATGCAAGGCGGTTCTAAAGTAAATGTTGTACCGGATTTAGCTCAAGCGGTTTTAGTTTATGAATCTCATTATGAAGCTTTATTTCAACAATATATCCAAAAAAACGATATAAACGCTACTTTTACCAGACAAAACGATAAAATCACTATTGAAGTCAAAGGTTCCGCTTTTCACGGTTCCGCTCCAAAACAAGGTATAAACGCTAACGATGCTTTAATCAAAATCCTACAAGCTTTAAATATTGAAAATAATTTTTTTAATTTTTTAAATAATTATGTAGTAGATAGTTCAGATGGTCAAAAAATGGGGATTCAGCATTTAGATGCTGAAACAGAACATCTTACCTTATTTAGTGGAGTTTTTACTTATGACAACAATAAAGCCTCTTTTTATTTAGATTTAAGATATCCTAAAGGCATCAAATATGAAGATATCATGACTCAAATTAACCAAAAAGCAAAAGAAAATAATATTAAAGTGCATGTAGTTTTTCATAAAGATTTATTTTATCAAAGTCCTAAAAGCCCTTTATCGCAAACCTTAATGAAAGCTTATCAAAAACATGCAAATGATCTAGTTTCTCAACCTTTAACCAGAGGCGGAGGTAGTTTTGTCAGAACCGTCCCTAATTTAGTCGCTTTTGGGCCAATTTTTCCCAAAGAAAACGCTTTATTTCATCAAAAAGATGAAAATATCTCTATTCAAACTTTAATGAAGTTAACTATGATTTACACAGAAGCTTTATATGAATTAACCGCCCAATAAAAAATTTGTAAATAAAAATTAAACGAAAAAATGATCTCTAAAGAGTCAAAATAAAAAACCGTCTCAAAAAGACGTTTTTTTATTGTGAATTGAAGAACATTATAATTAGATTTTTTATTGATTTTAAGTTTTTCGGTTATTACTTCTATTTGATTGATTGCGATTATTTTCACGTGACATAGCTTTATTTTAAAACATTAGATAGGTTCTGCGCACCTTAAAAGTCAAGGCAAAGTTTATCAATCACTCAAAATTCAAAAAACTTTAACTAAAAAAGGTTTTTTAATCAGCATGTCAAGAAAAGCCACCCCTCGTGATAA
>NZ_AKIM01000015.1:0-17784 GCF_000300695.1 Italian clover phyllody phytoplasma str. MA1 | reverse complement strand
CCCCACCACTAAAGCAGTTGTAAAAACTAAACCTGATAGCAATAATTACAATCCCGGATCTTCAGTTGATTTAACTTATAAAACTGTTGCTAATTCTCCACAAGAAAAGGTTTCTGATTCTAATTGGTTAACCGAAATATGGTTCTGGATTTTAACTATGGTAGTTGCTATTTCCGGAGCTTCCTCTTACGGCGTAATAGTCAAAATTAAAAAGAAAAAAAATTCACATCACCATAAATAAAAAAAAGACCTTTTAAAAGGTCTTTTTTTTATGTCTTTAAATCTTTAAACTTCTTTTTTCATTTTTTGTAACATAATTCTTTTTAATTCATGTTTTTGTAAAAAAGCAATTAATAAATCGTTTTTAGAAGTAGTTAATTCTGTTTCTTTTAAATCAAAATTTAAAGGCACTAAAGTGTTAACTGTAATTAAAAAACGATTCAAAAAAACTTTTTCTTGAAATTTTTTTAAATTATCTTTTAGTTTAAGCGCTAGTTGTTCTAAATTAAGATAAATATTTTCTAAATTACCAAATTGGTTTAATAATTTAATAGCCGTTTTAGGACCTACAGAAGACACTCCTTTAATGTTATCTGAAGAATCTCCCACTAAACTTTTAAAATCCACTATTTGAGCAGGTTTTAACTGATATTCTTCCCATAATTTTGGGATATCATAAGAAACTACTTTTTTCAAACCTTGTTTAATTAAAATCACAGTTATATTTTCATCAATTAATTGTAAAAAATCTTTATCACTAGAATAAATAGTGGTAGCGATGTTTTTATCGCTTGCTTGTTTAGCTAAAGTAGCTATAATATCGTCAGCTTCATAAGTTGGTTTAGCATAATGTTTAACACCTGAAAGAGTTAAATATTCTTTAATTAAATCTATTTGGTCAATTAAATCTTGGGGAGTGGTCGGACGACCTTTTTTATAATCTCCATAAATTTCATGTCTTTGTGTTTTGTCAGGAGAATCAAAAGCCACAAAAATATGATGATGAGTTTTTTCTAAAATTTTTTCAAACATATTAATAAAAACCATCAAAGCATTTACATTTTTTCCTTGAGAGTTTAAAGTAGGCGTTTGTTGACTATAAGCGGTAGCGTAATAAGCTCTAAACATTAAAGAATTTCCGTCTACCAAGATTAAATGTTGCATTTTTTCTTTAATTCTCCATCATTATCTTAGCTTCTTTAAAAAAGTAAAAAAAATTTTTTTTAATTTTGATCCATAAATTGTTTTAATAATTCTTCAGGGTTATCTAAAGCGCTTAAATTATCAGGATACATATTGCCCATTTTTTTAGAAATTTGTTTTTGTTTTTCAATAAAATCAATTAATAAATTAA
Organism: Italian clover phyllody phytoplasma str. MA1; assembly: GCF_000300695.1. Taxonomy (NCBI): domain Bacteria; kingdom Bacillati; phylum Mycoplasmatota; class Mollicutes; order Acholeplasmatales; family Acholeplasmataceae; genus Candidatus Phytoplasma; species Italian clover phyllody phytoplasma. Next base: position 16,430 of record NZ_AKIM01000015.1, on the reverse strand, counting down.
CATCTTTTAATTTATTGCCGGAACCTTTCGCGATACGACTACGACGACGATTATTAGATTGTATTAATTGCGGTTGTAAGCGCTCTTCTTTAGTCATACTTTGAATAATAGTTTCAAATTGGGTAATAATATCTTTATCAATATCTTTATCTAACATCGGCATATTTCTTATTTTAGAACCTATTCCAGGAATAAAATTTAAAATCTTTTTCATAGAACCGATTTTTTTTAAAAGTTTGAATTGTTTTTGTAAGTCGTGATAATTATAATCGTCTTGCAATAAACGGTTCACTAGTTTTTTATCTTGTTCGGAATTAACCTTATCTTCTACTTTTTCGATTAAAGTTAACATATCTCCCATTCCTAAAAGACGTGAAGACATTCTGTCCGGATAAAAAATTTCAAAATTATCATCATCATGTTTTTCAGAAGAAGATATAAATTTAATCGGTAAATTAGTTACATATTTGATAGATAAAACCGATCCACCTTTAATATCAGCATCCATTTTAGTCATAATAACCCCGGTTGCATCAAGAGCTTCATGAAAGCCTTTCGCCACAACAGAAGCTTGTTGACCTAACAGAGAATCAGCCACAATTAAAGTTTCACTTGGTTTTACTTTTTCTTTAATAGTTTTAATTTCATCCAACATATCTTGGTCTAAAGCGGAACGACCAGTAGTATCGATAATAACTGTTTCAAAACCATTATGAAGAGCGTATTTTAAACCATTATCAATAATATTCATAGTAGTTTCGTTTTGTTGAAAGAAAACATCAATGTTAATTTTCTCCCCAATGCCCACTAATTGTTCTACTGCTCCGGGACGATATGTATCAGCAGCAATTAATAAAACTTTTTTGTTTAATTTTTTTTCCACAAAATAAGCTAATTTACCAGCGGTAGTGGTTTTACCACTCCCTTGAAGTCCTACTAATAAAACCACATCATAAGGATTATTAAGTTGTAAAGGTATATTTTTAGAACCTAAAACAGTCGTTAAAACCTCATTGATAATTTTGACCACTTGTTGTTGCGGTTCAAGCCCTTTTAAGACTTCTTTGCCAACCGCTTTTTCTCTGATTAAATGGTTAAAATGAGCAATAACATCATAATTAACATCTGCTTCTAAAAAAGATAAACAGATGTCTTTCATCATCAATTCAAGATCTTTTTCTTGAATATGTTTTTTACCTTTAATGGTATCCATAATTTTTTGAAAACTTCTACTTAAAATACTCATCTTTTGAATTTCCTTTCGTTTTCGGAGCGTCTTTGGTTGATTTTTTATATGTTAATTGTAGTGTTTTTTTTCATACTTTTTAAATTATTTTTGAGAAATATCAAACAATTGTTAATTTTTTTGTCATAAATATTCGTCGGAAGCGACTTAATCTTTGATAAATAAGTTGTGAATAAAAGTTCTAATATCAAAAGAGAATAAATCATTAGGATTTTCACCCGTACCGAGATATTTAGTTTCTAGATTGTAAAGATGTTTAATAGCTAAAATTAAACCACCATTAGCCGCTCCATCAATTTTAGTCAAAATAATGCCACTTAAAGAAATGCTTTGGTTAAATAAATCAATTTGATTCAGACCATTTTGACCTGTCATAGAATCCATCACTAAAAAAGATTCATGCGGACCTTGAGGGATTTTTTTTTGAATCACTTTTTTGATTTTTTCTAGCTCTTTCATTAAGTTAACTTTATTTTGTAAACGGCCTGAAGTATCACATAAAACCACATCAAAATCATTTTTTTCCGCATAAACCAAAGCGTCAAAAACAACTGCTGAAGGGCTGATATTTCCTTCTTTGAAAAAGACTTCACTTTTCGTTCTTTCGCCCCAAATTTTTAATTGTTTGACTGCTCCAGTTCTAAAAGTATCGCCAGCTACTAAAAGCACTTTTTGCCCTTCAGAGGTCAATTTCATGGCTAACTTACCAATAGTAGTCGTTTTGCCTGCCCCATTAACACCCATAAAGAGATAAATTTGCGGTTTATCGGCATTAATAGTTTTAGTCTTTTTTGCGACCTTTTCTTGCTTATTTAAAACATTATTGGTTTTATCAGTCTTTTCATCAGATAAAGCTTTTTCGGCATTATCATGAGGTTCTTTTTCATATAAACCCACAATTTCCTCCATCGTTAATGAGATAAAAGCGGAAGGTTCTTGAATAATTTTATGTTCTAAACGATTTTTAATATTAGCTATTAAGTGTTTTGCTGTTGTGACCCCTACATCAGCTTTAACTAATAAAATCTCTAAATCTTCTAAAAAAGAAGGATGAAAAGAGCTCTTTTTTTGTACTTCTTGGACCCATTGGGATAAATTATTACCTAATTTTTTAACTCCTAAAATGTCTTCTTGTTTAACCGGTTTTTTATTAAATATTTTTTTTAAAAAATTCCACATATTTTGCCAACACCTTTTTTTTAATAATTTATCCCTTTAACTCATCATTTTCTTTAAAACAAATTATAAAGAAGAAGATAAGTAAGAACAAATTAATCTATTTTTTTACATGCATGATAAATAAATAATAAATATTCTTGTATAACTAATATTATATAAAAACATCAATCTGTTTTGAATAAAAACTTTTTAGAAAAAGAGTTATTCTTTTTCTATTTTTTAAGCTTCTATGTCTTTTAAAGAAACAATTTTTTTACATTTAGGAAAATTGCTGCAACCTAAAAACTCCCCATATCGACCTTTTCTTTTCGCTAAAAAAGCTCCGCAGGAATCGCATTTATGTTTAGTTAAAACCGGTGGCAAAGACGGAGTTTTTTCTTTAGAAGGAATGATGTTTTTACATTTTGGAAAAGCACTGCAACCCAAAAACTCCCCATATCGACCTCTTCTTTTGACTAATAATTCGCCACAAACACTACATTTTTCTTCTGTTAAAACTGGTTTACTAGCAAAAATTTTTTGGTCCGCTATGGCATATAATTCTTGAAAAAAGTGATAAAAATTTTTTAAAAAACTGGTTTTATCTAATTGACCCGAAGCGATTTTATCTAAATTTTCTTCCATTTGAGCCGTATAGTCGATGTTAATTAAAGAATTAAAATATTGATCTAAAAGGTTTTTAGTTAAAAAACCTTTTTCCGTACAAAAAAATCTTTTTTCTTCTACTGTCACATAAAACCTTTTTTTTAAAGTTTCAATGATGATAGAATAAGTCGAAGGACGACCAATTTTTAATTGTTCTAAAGTTTTAATCAAAGAAGCTTCATTAAAACGAGCAGGCGGAGTAGTAAATTTTTGTAGAGTCGTTATTTCTTGCGGTAAATAAGTTTTGTTAACCTCTAAATCTGGTAAAAAATCATTTTTAAAAGTATTAGTATCTAGTCCTTGATAAAAACCAGCAAATAAGACCGTTAAACCTTCGGTTTTAAACACATAATCTTTGACATGAAACAATAATTGTGTTTTATTGAAAACAGCGTTAGCCATCAAACTAGTCAAAGTTCGTTCATAAATCATTTTATATAAAGATAATTGATACTTATTTAAATATTTTGTTAAACTTTTCGGAGTTTTTTTAATATCCGTGATTCTAATAGCTTCATGTGCTTCTTGAATATTATCTTGGCTAAGTTGTTGATAAGTTCCCAAATATTCTGGACCATATTTTTCTTTAATAAAAATTTTAACTTCTTCCGTGAAAGACATAGATAAACGATAAGAATCAGTTCTCATATAAGTAATCAAACCTATCGGTTTTCCTTCTATTTCAATTCCTTCATACAGTTTTTGTGCATTAATCATTGTTTGTTTTGCGTTCATTGATAAATGTCTAAAAGCTTCTTGTTGTAAGGAAGCAGTAATAAAAGGTTTCGGTGATTTATTAACCACTTTTTTCTCCACTATTTCTTTTAAAAGAAAAGATTGATCTTTTATTTGTTCTACTATTTGAGCAGCTTCTTCACTTTTAATTTTTTTATCTTTCGGTTTAACCACTAAAGAGGCTTCAAAATTATCAAAAAGAGCTTTAATTAAATTATATTCTTCAGGAATAAATTTTTCTCTTTCTTGTTCTAATTCGGCGATTAATTTTAAAGCCACTGATTGAACCCTACCAGCTGATTGGGATTTAATTCTTTTCACTAAACGAGACAGTTTAAAGCCCATTATACGGTCTAACATTCTACGTGTTTCTTGCGAATAAATTAAGGATTGATTAATCACAGAAGGCTTGTTAAAAGCATCTAAAACCACATCTTTGGTTATTTCCGTAAAAAAGATACGGTTTTTATCAGTCGTTTTTAAATTCAAAACTTGTGCTAAATGCCAAGCAATAGCTTCTCCTTCGCGATCTGGATCAGTCGCTAACAAGACTTTTTTTCCTTTGGTTAAACGGATTAAATCTTTGACTAATTTTTCTTGTTTTGGAATAATCTTATAATCAGGTAAAAAATCTTTTTCAATATGAATCCCTAAACGGTTTTTACCTTTTAAAGATAAATCTCTAATATGACCTTTAGAAGAGAGAATTAAAATTTTATTATCAAAATAACTATTAAGAGTTTTAGCTTTAGAAGGCGATTCAACAATAATAACTTGTGTTTTCATTTGTCCTAATTCTCTTTCTATAATTTTAAAATTTTAACGTACTAATTAAATCGAGATCAAAATTAAATTTTTCTTTTTTATTATTGCCTATTTTATGCACAATCATTTCTAACAATTTATTCTCATCTAAAACATTATTTTTTAATAAAAAATTAACTTTTTGGGCGATAATAGGTAATAAGTTTTCTTCTTCTAAACCTTTATCATCTAGTTTAAACATTCTTTTTAAACAGTTTTTATAGTGTTTTTTCAAGTAAGTTAATAAATATCCCGCTAAAACCTCTTTAGGCAATAAAGTGGGTTTAATACAGCCAGAAATAGCTAATGAATAACCTATTTGTGGATCAGTAAAATTATGATACAAAACTCCAGGAGTATCTAATAATTTCATATTATTATTTAAAGTAATCCATTGCAGCCTTTTAGTAACTCCAGGAGTATTTGCTGTTTTAAACACTTTTCTCTGTGATAAAGCATTAATTAAAGTCGATTTACCCACATTAGGTACTCCCGCAATCATCAATTTTAAAATTTTTTTATGAACCGGAAATTTTTTAATTTTTAAAATAGAATGCATTAAAGGATAAATTTTATTAATATTCAAATTAGTTTTCGCATCAATATTTAAAGTAAATAATTTTTTTTGTTTAAAAAAATCCACAAAAAGATGGTTTTTATCAACATCCGTTAAAGAGGTTTTATTAAATAAAATTAAAACAGGTTTATTGTTAAGAGCTTTTAGTAGGTCAAAATTCATACTAGAAACAGGAATTCGAGCATCTAAGACAATTAAAATGAAATCCACAAATTTGATATTCATTTTAATGTCTGTTAAAGTTTTTTTCATATGTCCTGGAAACCATTTAATAACGACCATTATTTTATAACCACTCTTTATCTTTGTTTATTTCCGCGCAATAAAAAAGATTTTATTTTTTTTCTTCTTTTTCTTGACGTTTTACTTCTTCTTGCAATTCTTTAAAATAATCTTCTAAATCTTGTTCAGAGGTAAAAATAGTTTTACTATAAACTTTATACACTTCTTCTCCTACAATCACTAAAATAGCACAACCTATTTTTTCAAACATACTTTTATAAAATCTATTGAAAAAAATTTTTTTAGCCCAATGGAAAGGATTTATTAAATTCAAAGCCCCAGTAACAAAACTAATCGCTTTATTGGTTTTTTTATATTTATCAATATATTTTTGATCCACTAATTTTTGTTTTAAAGTAAAAATGCGCCTTAAAGTCATTTTTTTAAACATACGGATCATCTTATTTTCCAACAATTCATCAATCCTTTGTTGCAAGTATTTCATGAAAGTTAAAGATTCATCCAAAGTGATTTCTAAATAAGGGAAAGGCGAATCAGGATAAAATTTATGCGATGTCTCAAAAATCAATTTACGCACGCTTTGATATAAATTCATCATAAATTCATCTTTTGTTTCGTTCATATTGTTTTTGAATTCTTCTTGCATATCTTTGATTAATTGATTGATTTCCTCATCAGTTATTTCGTATTTACTTTTATAAATTTTAGATCTTTTATTAAAATTCTTAATACTAACAAAAATATACAATAACAAAGTAACCACAAAACCAGTAAAAAGACCGGTTAGAAAACTACCAAAAGTAGCTAAATAACGCCATAAATCAGGATCCCATAACTTCATAAACTCCAAACTCCATTTCCTTTATTTATTTCTTTTTCCTTTGTTAAATCTTTTGTAAAAATAAAAATAAGCTTTCATAAATGTTTTTTTATTCATATCAATTATACAGAATTTATCCCTAAATTAAAAGTTTTTGTTTTGCCTAAGGTTTGATTAATATATAAATGAGGAATCCAAAGGACGGTGTTATTCTGGTCGACCACTAAACATAAATTTTTTCTCTTTGATAAAGATATTTTTTTATTAATCAGGTATTTTTTTAATTTTTGCGTCCCAAAAGGAAATTTCACAATATCTCCATCTCTTTTTTGTTTTAAAACCAGAGGAAATTTTATCTTTCCTTCGTCATAAAAAAGAGTCTTTTTTTCTTGACAAAAAGATAATAATTTTGGCTCTACACAACCGTATAATAAAGGTTTTGCTAAGTTTTCTTGAACTAAAAGAGTCTTTTTTTGCCACAATAATTGATCGTATTGTTTCAGCAAAAACCACTTATTGTTTAAATCCCATTCTGCGTTAGGTTTATGACGGTTTTTTAAACCTTTAATGATGTTATTTATTAAAGTAAAATTTTTACTAATCTTTTTATCTTCTAAAGAAGTCAAAAGAATATCTTTTTGCACAGCAATATGCAATAATAAAAAAGCTTCTAAATCCCACACATCTGATAAAGTTTGTTGATTTAAAAAAAGTCGACTTTGAGAGCGAATGAAATCATGCGCTTCAGTTATTTGCCAATGAAACTTCTCCACATTCTTCAAAAAATGACGTTCTTCTTTTAAAAGAGGGATAATTTGGTTTCTAATTTTATTACGAGTATAAATGTTTAAACTATTAGTACGATCTTCTAAAAAAGGTATTTTTTTCTCAACAGCGTAACGAATAAGTTCTTCTTTAGGCAAATATAAGAAAGGTTTTAAAAAAAAGATATCATCTTCTCGATAAGATGGTTGAACCCCACTATAACCTAATAAGGAACTACCCCTTATCATTTTTAACAAAATAGTTTCCGCTAAATCATCTAAATGATGAGCAGTTAAACAATAACGAGTTTCATATTGAATCGCTATTTCTTTTAACCTTTTTTTTCTTAATAAGCTCGCTTGATTCTGAAAATCTTTTTTAGGTAAATCTAATTCAAAATAATGAAAAGGGATGTTTTTAGCTTGACAATAATTAAAGACCAACTCTTTATCTGAAAAGGCTTCTTCTCTCGTTAAATGATTAAAATGAACCACAATTAAAGGTATTTTTTGATGAAATAAATAATCTAATAAAACCATAGAATCAACTCCGCCACTAACAGATATAATATAGAGTTTTTGAGTGCTTAAAGGGGTTGATAATTTTAGTTTCACAATCAATAATTCTCGCTATTTCCCGAATTTAAATAATTAGTAAAAGATAATTTTCAATGATTTTGGTTTTTGTGCTTTTTATTTCTAAAAAGAAAACATTTTCCTCCCAAAAAGAAAAAATTTTCTCATCCTTCATAGAATTTACAAATCAAGAATCAACTAATAACGATCTACCAATTTTATTTTCCAACTACCTATAATATAACATAAACCAAAGTTTTATCCACGTTTATTTGCCAAGTAAAATCCTTCTAGATAAAAAAAAGACCTATTAAGCAGGTCTTTACATCCATTATTAAAATCTTAACATCCATCTGCATAGTAATTCAAAAAAATAAAAAAAGGAAGGAAATAATAAAGCTAACCAAACTCCCAAAATAGCTCCTAAAAAGGTTCCTAAAGTGACCCCAAAAGCGCCTTTTTTTAAACCGAAATAACAAACCAAAACAATCACTCCGATAAACATTGCTTTTAAATTAATAGTAGTTTCTTCTGAACCAGTAAGATCTTCCTTTTGAACCTTTTTAACTTCAGAAACTTGATAAAAATTATCAAAATTGATTTCATTCTTGCGATAAACAGCTCTATCCAATTTAGTGACAATAATTAAAGATATAATAATAAAACTCATTAAAACCATCATTAAACGAACATTTTTATTCGTTCTCCAAGATTTATTAACAAAATATTTACGAAAATTAAAGGATATTTTTTCCATTAAAGTCATATTTTTTCCCATTCCATTTCCACTATTTGATATTTGTTTTCTTTTGAGGCGTACGTTCGATAATCGCGTCTACATCAAAACCAAAAACTTTGAGAGTTGCTTTTTTCAATTCTCCTGGTGTATATTCATCATCTGTTTTCTTACTAAAACCAGGTAAATATATTTCATGAGCTAAAAGTTCAAATTTAGCTCTTTTCATTAAAGTTTTTCTATTTAAACCAAACACATCCAAAGCGCCTGAAAAAATTAAATTTTTTAATAATTCATCATTTAAAACTTTTTTCAACCGTACTTTAAAATCAAAAAAATCCTTAAAACTTTGTTTCTTTCTTTCTTGAATGATAAAAAGACTAATTTCCTCACTAATGCCATAAATAATAGTCAACGGCATTACAACTTGTTGATTAATGTTTTGATAATGACTTTCACTTGCTAAAATATTAGGTTTAATAAAAAAAATTTTATCTTGACTTTCTTTGAGCAATTTAACAGTTTCCGGCGCGTTTTTAATATATTCATTTAACATCACTATATAAAAAGACGTCAAATGATAAGTTTTCAAATAAGACATCCGATAACTAATTAAAGAATAAGCCGCACTATGACTTTTATTAAAGCTATAATTAGAAAATTTAACGATATAATCATAAACTTGTGCGGATAAAGCAGGCGAATGTTTTTTATTTTGCACGCTATTTTTGATAAAATCCTTTTTCAAAGTATCATTGTGCAAAGAAACATTTTTATTTTGAATCATTTTTCTCATCAAAATTTCGGCTTGTCCTAAATCATATCCCGCAAACCTCACTGATATTTCCATCACTTGTTCTTGGAATAAAATCACTCCATAAGTATTTTGCAAAACACGGTCCACATCAGGATGAATAAAACGAGTTTGGTTGTTTTTACGGTTAGCGCAATATAAATCAAGAAAAGATAAGGGGCCAGGACGGTTAAAAGATAAAACAACGACTAATTCTTCAAAATTTTGAGGTTTAATTTTTTTTAAAACCATTTTAGCCGAAAAAGATTCCAATTGAAAAATATAATCCGTATTACCAGTTTGTAAAGTATGATATACTTCTTTTTTATCCAAAGGAATATCATGCCATAATAACTTTTCTTTTTGGTTAATTTGTTTTAAAATTTTTTCTACTAAAGATAAACTTTTTAAACTTAATAAATCAATTTTCAATAACCCAATTTTAGATAATTGTTTACTTTCTAACTGCATTTGATACTTAATAGGTGAATTAGTTTGATGATTCTTCTGAAGCGGGTAAAAATCAAATAATTTATCTTTGCTTAATATGATGCCTGCTGGATGAATTCCTGTTAGTTTAGGAATCCCTTCCATTTTCAACAACACTTTTTCTTTATTTTTATCCAAATATTTCTTAAAAAAGGGATTAATTTCTTTTAAACGTATTAAATCTCTTGTTAAAGATTTGACTGTAAAAGTGTTAAAAGTGATGATATTGGCGATATGTTCGGAACCGTACTTATCAGCGATATATTGAGTTATTAAATGAATTTTATCATCCGGAAAATCTAGATCAATATCCGGCAAGGTTTTTCTTTTATAATTTAAAAATCTCTCAAAAAGAAGGTTGTATTTTAAAGGATCCACTTCCGTAATTCCTAAACAAAAGCACACTAAAGAACCAGAAGAAGAGCCTCTTCCGGGTCCGACCAAAATATCTTTTTTCCGAGCATATTCCAAAAAATCAGCCACAATTAAAAAATAATCTTCATAACATAAATCGGCAATAATTTTTAATTCTTTTTCTAATTGTTTTTGGTATTGAGTTACAGAATGTAATTTAACATCTATTTGTTGATTTTTAAGTTTAGCATTTAAAGCCATAAAAGTTTTTTCTCGTAAATATTGAAAAGAAGTTTGATCCTTATTATTGTTAAAAAGAGGCAAATGCAATTCTTGAGAAAAAAGCTTGTCATAACGAATGGGTTTAATTAAAGTATCCAAACCGACGCAAAAACTTTTATATTTATTAAAATAAGGACCATATTGATCACTAAATTCTTTTTTATCTAAAAAATGAAAAGAAAAAGAGGCTAAATCAGAAATATTATTTTTTGTATCTGAATCCGGATGAGATAATTTTAACAATAATTCATAAGTTTCTCGGTCTTCTTGTTCTAAATAATTAGTTTTATGAACCGGAAACACTGTTAATTCTAATTTCTCCACCAAAGAGAAAAAGTGTTCATCCATCGCAGCTAAACGAATATTTTGCAAAGAAAAACCCACATAAAAAAACTTTAAATGAGTTTTAAAAGCGGCTAAAATAGGTTGCATTTTATTAGGAGCGGATAAATCCGCCAGCAAAAAATCAATATTAGATAAAATAAAAAAAAGACCTTCTTGTAAATGGCTTATTTCTTCTAAAGTAATAGTTTTATCATGAGTACGAATGAGATTAGAAATTTGAATCAAATGACGTAAACCTATATAGTTAGAAGCATACACTAAAAGACCTATTTTTTGACCTTTAAAAAGACGTTCCAAAGAAACAAAGATTCTAAGACCTACAACAGGTTTAATGCGGTTTTTTTCACAAACAGAGATAAATTCTACCATACCATATAAATTTTCATCATCACTAATAGCCACAAAATCATAATTATTTTGAACAGCTTTTTGGACTAATTTTTCAATTGAATTCACGCTTTTAGCGATGCTGTAAAAACTTTGTAGATAAAAAAGACCTCTCATAATTTAAAACCTCATTTTTCAAATCTTTAATATTATTTCTTTCGCCAACCATCCCACCAAAAGGTTTTAAAATTAATTCAAATTTTTTTTCAATTTTCTCTTGTGTTCTTCAGTTTCAAAAAGATTTTTATTTTTTTTCTCAGCTTCTAATAAAAATAAAGCATGCTTCTCTTTTTCTAAAGTCATCAATTTTTCCGCAGCAAAATAAAAAGATTCTAAAAATAAAAGAATAATATTAATCTTTTTTTCTTGTAAGAAAAATTCTAAATCTCCTGTTTGAAGGCATAATTCTAACTGTTCCTGGAATAGATCGATATTTTGATCTATTTCATGAAGAGTGAACATTTTTGTTACTTTATCGGATAATTTAATAACATAAAACGAGAAAATCTTGTCCAAATTTTGGTTTTTCGATTGATCGCTACTAATGGTTAAATAATACACAAATAAATCTTTAATGTTGTGATATATTTTTTTTTGATTCATTTAACAATTTCCTTTTTTCCATAAAATGGTTGGATTGAATGAATAAACAATTATAGTATTTGATTGTTATGTTTAAAGTGAGGGAATAAAATAACGTCTCTAATATTAGGCGTATCAGTCAGTAGCATGACTAAACGGTCAATGCCCATCCCCATCCCACCAGTTGGTGGTAAGCCGTATTCTAAAGCTTCAATGAAATCGACATCCATTTCCCCAGCTTCATCATCGCCCAAATCTTTTTGCATTAACTGTTGTTCAAAACGTTTTTTTTGCTCTATTGGGTCATTTAACTCACTAAAAGCGTTTACTATTTCTTTACCTGCGATAAACAATTCAAAACGATCCGTAAACCTTGGGTCTTGCTTATTATTTTGCGCCAAAGGACTTACTTCAAAAGGATAATGGTAAATGAAAGTTGGTTGAATTAAAGTCGGTTCCACAAATTCCTCAAAAAAAGCGGCGATAATATGACCTTTTTGAAAGAAAGGTTCTAAAGGTACTTTATGCTGATGAGCTATTTTTTGCGCTTCTTCCAAAGTCATTTCTTGGTAAAAATCAACGCCTGTTTTTTCTTTAATAATATCAATCATATTATATTTATGGAAGGTTCCAAAATCAATTTCGTCCCCTTGATACACAAATTTTAATTGACCTAAAACAGTTTGTGCTACGTCTTTTAAAAAAGATTCGGTTAAATCCATCATACCTTGCATATTAGAAAAAGCTAAATAAGCTTCTATAGTAGTAAATTCAGGATTATGAGTAGCATCTACTCCTTCATTACGGAAAATACGACCTATTTCATAAACTGCTTTCATACCGCCCACAATTAATTTTTTTAAAGGTATTTCGGTAGCTATTCTTAAATAAAAATCAGAACTTAAAGCGTTATGATGAGTGATAAAAGGTTTAGCGGAAGCTCCTCCGATAAAAGAATGTAAAATTGGGGTTTCTACTTCTAAAAAATCTCGATCATCAAAAAATTTTCTCACCGCTTTAATTACTTTGGAACGAGTTACAAAAGTGTCCATCGATTGGGTATTAGTGATTAAATCAATATATCTTTTTTTTCTAATTAATTCTTTATCTTTTAAACCTTTGTGTTTATCCGGTAAAGCTTTTAAGCTTTTACTTAAATGGATTAAATTAGTAGCTTTAATTGTTAATTCATCTGTTTTAGTTTTAAACAAATAACCTTCAATTCCGACAATATCGCCTAAATCAGCGTTTTTATAAATATTGAAAGATAATGGTGACACTAGCTTCATATTCACATAAACTTGCATAGAACTATCAAAATCTTTTAATTGAAAAAAACCCGCTTTACCTTGAAGTCTTTTTAAAACTATTCGACCCGCCACAGCGACATTAATCAAGTTATTCTCTAATTCAGTTCTGTCTAAAAGTTTATATTTTTTCAATAAGTCAGAAACGTTATTTTGAACAACAAAATGGTTTTTAAAAGGTTCAACGTCATTTTTTTTTAATTCTTCTATTTTATTTTTTCTAATTACTGTTTGTTCTAATTCTAATGATTTTTCTTCATTATTCATAAATAATCATTAAACCCCTTTTTTTTTATTTAATTTTTATTTTTGAATATAATTCAGCAGAAAGCAAAAACATTCCCACTTGAAGCAGTTTTATTGGATGTTAATATTAACATATTTTAATTAAAAGAAAGGCGATTAAGAGAAATTACTTTTCATCCGTCAAAAAAAGATGTTAAACTTACCTATTATTTTAACATATTAAAAGAAAAAGATGTCAAAATTAAAAAACAATACTGCAATATTGTTGCAAAAGTAATTTAAAATTAATCAAGCTTGCTTTTTATGAACAATTATCCTTCTTCTTTCGTCTTCAAAAAGGCTAGACCAATTATATTGTATAATAAACATTTTCATTTGTTTAAAGAAAAAAGAATCTTTTTATTCAAAAGATTCTATGTTAAAAAAATAATGTGCATAAGCCATGTTCTGTTCTTATTTTCGCAAACAAGTGTGATCATTTATCTCTACCTTCATTATCGAAAATAGCACAAAAACCAACTATAATTAAAAAACAGGAAACATCAATTTTCATGTGCCCCTACCATTTTTTTGGGTTGTTAGCTTGAGGAGTTTACCGCGTTTCATTTAATTATTTCTAATTAACTCGTTTCTGTGGCACTTTAAGTTTATTTTCATGAACTTATGAATAAGTTTTTAGAATTTAAACAGTCGTTACTTAAATTAATTTAAGCACCTTAAGTTTTTGTTTTCCTTAAGCACAAACACTACATGTCTTTCCTAAACATGTGCTAATATGGACTTTCCTAAGCCTAACATTATTAAAAATAATATTAAACCTCGATCACCTTCCATTATTTTTTTAACATTAATATTTTAACAAATTTTAACGCAATATTCTTGTCTTTTTACAATAATATTCCAAGATTAATATTTTGTCTGCAACGAAAGGTCGATTTTACCTTTTTCATTGATATTGATACATTTTACAGTTACCATTTGTCCAATATTAACCACATCTTCCACTTTATCAACCCTTTTGTCTGATAATTTGCTGATGTGAAGGAAACCTTCTACTCCAGGTAAAAGTTGAATTATAGCGCCAAAAGAATGACCAGTTTTTTTATCCATTAAAATCTTAGCCACGGCTCCTTCGAAAATTTGACCGACTTCGATGTCCTTTACCAAGTTTAAAATATAATGAGACGTTCTTTTAACTACTTCTAAATCTTGATGCATAATAAATACTCGTCCATCTTGTTCTATATCAATTTTAACATTATCGTTATTTTCAATAATTTGAGAAATGATCTTCCCGCCTGTTCCGATAACATCACGAATTTTACTAGTGTGAATATTAATCACTTTTATTTTTAACGCATAAGGAGATAATTCTTTGCGTGATTTAGCAATAGTATCGTTCATTTTATTTAAAATATGCAGACGACCTAAACGCGCTTTTTCCAAAGCAGTTTTTAAAATATCTAAACCGATAGATTCGATTTTAATATCCATTTGTAAAGCCGTAATACCTTTTGCAGTTCCAGCGACTTTAAAATCCATATCACCTTTTTGGTCCTCTAAACCTTGAATATCGCTCAAAATAACGTATTCATCTTGGCTATCGTAAAACAATCCCATCGCGATACCTGCTACAGCGCTTTTTAAAGGCACACCAGCATCCATTAAAGCCATAGAAGAGGAACAAATAGTCGCTTGAGAAGAAGATCCGTTAGATTCTAAAATTTCAGATACTACGCGGATACTGTAAGGAAATTCTTCTTCTGAAGGTAAGACGTGTGATAATGCTTTTTCCGCCAACATCCCATGACCTATTTCTCGACGAGAAGGAGACATATATCTTCCTACCGAACCAACAGAAAAAGCGGGAAAATTGTAATGCAACATAAAACGTTTTTTAGCATCTTCTGTTAAATCGTCAATCGTTTTACCTTCACTTAAAGAACCTAACGTTACTACTGCTAAACTTTGGGTCTCGCCGCGAGTAAAAACAGCTGATCCATGTGTTCTTGGCAATAAACCTACTTGATTTTCAATAATTCTGATTTCATCAATTTCTCTTCCATCAGTTCTTTTTTTCTCATGAATAATCATTTTACGAATTTCTTGCGTTAACAAAGTGTCAAAAATGTTTTCTATTTCGATTAAATATTTTTTTTGTTGTTCTAAATCAAGAACTGTGATTTCCTCAACAGTTTTGAAAAAATTCTTTTGTTTATATTCTGCCATAATTTCATCTTTTAACAATTGAAGATTTTGAGATAAGACGTTTTTTTGTTTTTTTTGTTTATTATTTTCTTGTAATATTGCGATTATGGCTGAACGATATTTTTCATCTATTTCTTGGAATAAAGCTGCATTTGTTTCTGGAATATCTAAAGCAATCTTTTCTTTACCAATTTGTTGGCGAATTTCTTCTTGAAAAGCACACATTTTTTTAATCACTTCGTGGCCAAACAACATCACTTCTAATAATTCTTCTTCAGGAGTTTCTTTTGCTACTGCTTCAATCATATTCAAACTATCTTTAGTGCCTGAAAGAGTTAATAAAAAATCAGACATTTCTTTTTGTTTTAAGTTAGGGTTAATAACCATTTCGCCTTTGATCTTCCCGATAGAAACAGCCGAAACCGCTTCCACGAAAGGAATATCAGAAACTAATAAAGCCAAAGAACTTCCAAAAAGAGCGAAATTTTCGTTATTACAATTATGATCATTACTTAAAACAGTATTAATAATTTGAATTTCTTTTTTTAAATTTTTATCAAATAAAGGTCTTAAAGCTCTGTCGATTAAACGTGAGTTTAAGACTTCAAAATCAGTCGATCTACCTTCTCTTTTGGTAAAGCTGCCTGGTATTTTACCAGCTGAATACAGTTTTTCTTGATAAATCACCATCAACGGAAAATAATTTAAAGTTGTGTCTTGCGTACTAGAAACAGCAACACTCAACATAACAGTGTCTTTATAACGTACCATAACAGATCCGTTCGCTTGTTTAGCAAATTTATTTATTTCCACAGTTAATGAGTTATTTTCAAAAGTAGTTTCAAACACTTGTTGAGTCATTAAAAAAATCTCCTTTTTTCATTTATATAACTTTTTTATCATTTTTTAACCAAAACCACTTTTGAAAATAAAAATTAACTTAATATTGATTCGTACATAATAAAAAAAGACCTTTTTGCATTGATCTTAATATAGTTTGGCGCCTACGCTAGGACTCGAACCTAGGACCTCCTGATTAACAGTCAGATGCTCTACCAACTGAGCTACATAGGCATTATTATTTTTTATTAACCTTAATCACCTACTGATTA
>NZ_AKIM01000014.1:0-14970 GCF_000300695.1 Italian clover phyllody phytoplasma str. MA1 | reverse complement strand
TTTTTCTAGACATTTAAAATCTCCTTTTATTTAATTTTTATTTAAATAGAAAAACAACTTTATTCACTTATCACCTACTCTTTCAAGAAAAAGCGAAAAACTTTTTAAGAAATAATTTGCCTACTATTCCGCCTTTAACAGATCCACAAACCAAATAATTATTACAAGTGGGGAAAAAAATAATGGTTTTTAAATCAAGAGATTTTCATTTATTACCTCAATTAGTTGCTGTAGCGCTTAAAACTGTTGATTTAATACAAGCATTATACCAAATTAAATTCAATTTATAATAAAACAAGATAAATAAGAGGTTTTTTAATAAAACCTCTTATTTTTTTACATTTTAAAGAAACACTTTTTTAAAAAAAGGTTACCGATTAAGAAGAAAAAACATTCGTTTTAAAAAAATGGATCAATAATTCCATTTACACGTTGAAATTATTTTTTTATCTGTTAAAATTAAACATAGATACAATAATTATAAATAGGTAATTAATGTATATGTATGCATTGTTAAAAATATTATTTTTCCATATTTTGTTTTAATAAAAAAATATTATTTTTTATTTTTATATAAATGAAATAACAATGATCAATTTAAGAAATGCTAGAATAATCAGCATTTCTTTTAAAGGTTTTTTGATTAAAAAACCTTTAAAATTCTTGTCTTGTGAATCAAACAAACAAGACCGTAAAGACCAAAAGGAGGTTATCATCATGAATAAATATGAAGTAATGTATATTTTACAACCTAATTTAGAAGAAAAAAATGTAAAAAAAATTATTGATAACGTTAATGGTATTTTTACAAAAGAGGGTAAAGTTACAGAATTGAAAGAAATGGGATTAAAAGAATTAGCTTATCCTATTCAAAAATTCAACAAAGGTTATTATGTTTGGTTATTAGCTGATGCTAACAGCACAGTTGTAGCTGAATTTACTCGTATAGCTAATATATCTGAAGAAATAATGAGATATATGGCAATTAAATTAGAGGATAATAATTAAAATGATTAATAGAGCAGTTTTAGTAGGTAGAATTACAAAAGATCCAGAATTACGTTTTGTTAACGGTGATATTCCTTTAGTGCGCTTTAATTTAGCAGTTAATAGGAATTTTACTAACTCTGAAGGTGTTAGAGAAACTGATTTTATTCGTTGTGTTGTTTGGAATAAACAAGCAGAAAATTTAGCTAAATATATTACTAAAGGTGCTTTAATCGGTATTGAAGGTAAAATTAAAACTAACGTTTTTGACAATGGTACGGATAAAAAACAATTCACAACAGAAATTCAATGTGATTCTATTCATTTTTTAGAATCTAGAAAAAACAAAGATAATCACAGTGATTATTCCCAGAATTCAGCAGCAGAAGATTTTAATATTAATGAAGATGATGGATTCCCTTTTTAATTTAACTAAATAACTATAATGTAAGAAAGCGTTAAAAGATTATGAAATCAGGTAAAAAGAAATTTTTTAAAAAACGTCGTAAAGTATGTTACTTTACTCAAAACAAAGTGACTAGAATCGATTTTAAAGATGTAGAAATATTAAGTAAATTTGTCAATAATAGAGGCAAAATTTTACCAAGCAGAACTACTGGAACATCTGCTAAATGGCAAAGACGTTTAGCGATAGCTATCAAAAGAGCTCGTCACATGGCTTTAATGCCTTTTGTAATACAATAATCATAAAAAAAATAAAACAAGTTAATAATGCTTGTTTTATTTTTTATATTGAGAATTGATTATTTTTAAAATTAAAAATAAATTATTTTTCAAAATAAAATTTATGATAGAAAAGTGAGTTTACAAAAAATTATGTTCAAATCATTGAGAAAAAAAAATCTCAATTATAAAAAATACTTCTTAATTATTCTTTTAATTTCTGTATTCGTTATTTTAGCTATTTATGATTATAATCACATTAAAGACATAATGGATAATCCTAAAAAACAATTCGAAGAAATAAAAAGCAATATTTTGAAGTTATTTTTTAGCCTTTTAGGTCAAATAATATTTTTATTCGTCCTTTTTAGCATTTATTTTAATTTTAAAAATCATTTAAAAATTAAAAAATTACAAAACAGACTTTCCTTATGGTCCAAACTATCTTATTTTGTTAATCAAATCGGTGAAGAAGTTTTTAATGAATTGCCGATAGGCATTATAGTGATCGATTCTTTTTCTAATGAGATGCAATGGATTAATCCTTACGCTGATAAAATCTTTAAAAAACCTACTATCAATACTCCTTTACAAAATTTACACCCCAAAATGAAAGAATTATTAAATTCCAACCAAACACAAACTATTTTAACTATTGGTGAGGAAATTTTTGATTGTTTATACAATAAAGAATTTAATCTTTTTTATTTGTTTAATGTTACCGAAAGAGAGAAAATTAAAAGCCTTTATCGCCAAAAAACACCTGTTTTAGTTTTTTTATCTTTTGATAATATAGAAGATTCTTTAAAAAATTGGGACTTTTCTGAACAATCTCAAATCAAAGCAGAATATTTAAGTGTTTTATCTGATTTTGTAGAATTATATGAAGGTTATTTAAAGCAATTGTCAGATGATAAATTTTTATTATTATTAAACCGTCAACAATTAGAAAATATCATGAGTGATAAATTTTCTATCTTAAAAACGATCCGTGATATTTCTAAAAAATATAAATTAAAAATCACTCTTTCTATGGGTGTAGCTTGTTATAATTTACCTTATAATAGATTAGCTTCTTACGCTCAAAGCGCGATTGAATTAGCACAAAAAAGAGGTGGAGATCAAGTAGTTGTTAATATTGAAAACCAAAAAATTCAATATTTCGGCGCGACCCAATCTTCTTTAAGTACTAATTCTAAAGTGTCTGCTAGAGTGAACTCAGAAATTATCAGAGATCTTTTAGAACAAAATAATAATTGTTTTTTTCTAAGTCATATTAATCCTGATCTAGATTCTTTGGGTTCGATGATTGCTTTTTATAAAATAGCTTTATCTATTAATGATAATTACGAACATTATATTATTTTAGACGAAGAAAAGATGGATCAAAATTTTAAAATTATTTATCAAAACTTATTAAAAGAAGAACCAGAATTATCTAAAAATATTATCACTACAGACAAAACTAAAAATATCATTAATAAAAATTCTTTATTAGTTGTTTTAGATACGCAAAGCAAAGAAATCGTTAATAGTCCAGAATTATTGGATTTAACACCTAATACGATCATTATTGATCATCATAGATCTTCTGATGAAATCATCGTTAACACTTTTGCTTATATAGATTCTTCCTCTTCTTCCACTGTAGAGATGTTAATTGAATTAATCTATTTTTTAAACCAAAAAATAGATATTACTCCTTTTGAAGCTAGTGTTATGTATGGTGGAATGGTAATAGATACTAATTATTTTACTTATCGTACTAATTCAAGAACTTTAGAAGCCGCTTCGCAATTAATTTCTATGGGAGCAGAAAGCGATAAAGTAAAATTTTGGTTTAGACAAGAATTTTCTAAAATATTAAAAATGAACCAATTAATTTCTAATATGGAAATTTATATGGATAGATTCGCTATTGTTAAAAGTAATGAAATAGTAGAAAATCGTTCCTTTTTAGCGAAAGTAGCTGAAAATGTTTTAAATATTCAAAATATTGAGGCAGCTTTTGTTGTTGGTCGTTTGCAAGAAAAAGAAATAGGTATTAGTGCTAGATCTTATAATAATGTTAACGTTCAAATCATTATGGAACAAATGGGCGGCGGCGGTCATATGAATAGTGCAGCAACTCAAATAAAAGAAAGCAATATTGATATCATTGTAGGAAAATTAAAAAATATATTAGCGTTAGAATATAAAGAAGGGGCTAAAAATATGAAAGTAATTTTATTAGAAGATGTTAAAAATAAGGGTAATACAAATGACATTATCGAAGTTACTATAGGTTATGGTAATTTTTTAATTAAAGAAAAAAAGGCTCTTTTAGCTAATGATAAAAACATTAAACAAATAGAAAAAGACAAACAACTAAAAGAACAACAAGATTTAGAACATACTGCTTTAATGAATAAATTAAAAAAAGATATTGATAATAAACAAATTAATTTAAAAATTACTGTTGGCCCAAAAGGAAAAATTTACGGAAAAATCACTATGAAACAAATAGTGGATGAATTTTTAAAAGAATTCAATATTTTAATTAACAAGAAAAAAATTGTTTTAGACAGCGAAATCAATTCTTTAGGAATCTACAAAGCTTCAGTAGTTTTGAAAAAAGATATAACGGCATCCTTTATTATTAATGTAGTGGAAAATAAAAATGAATGAAAATATAAAACTTCCTTATCATTTAGAAGCAGAACAAGCTATTTTAGGTATTATTTTTTTAGAATCTAGTCAAATAGTTAATGTGGTAGATCGTTTAGAAGCAGAAGAATTTTTTAATATTAATCATCAATTTATTTTTATGGCGATGATAGAATTATACCAAAAATCTCAACAAATTGATTTTTATACCGTTTCACTTACATTAAAAAACAAAAACCAAAAAATAGAAGGTAGCACGAATTATTTAATTAAATTAACTAATATGATTCCTTCTATAAATCATCTAGATACTTATATTGATTTGGTCCATGAAACGGCTTTAAAAAGAAACATTATTAAAACAGCTTCCGCTATCGTTCACGAAGGACTTAGCAATCCTGATCTTCATAATGAAGAGTTTTTAAATAGTGTGGAAGAAAAATTCTTTCAAATTTCTAAAAATAAAAAAAGTAATAAATTTATCCTCCTAAAAGATCTATTAAGAGAAGTGAGAAAGCTCACTATTGAAAATAAAAGGAATAATAATATTATCGGTTTAAAAACTGGTTATGCCGGTTTAGACGAAATTACTTTAGGTTTAAAACCAGAAGAATTAATCATTTTAGCAGCTAGACCTTCCATGGGGAAAAGTAGTTTAATGATGAATATAGCAGTTAATATTGCTCAAGAAAATAAAAACGGCAAAACTTCTGTGGCTATTTTCAGTTTAGAGATGTCTAACGAACAATTAGGTTCTAGGATGATAAGTGCTAAAAGCCAAATTTCTCATAAAAACATTCAATTAGGAATATTGAATCAACAACAATTAAAACAAGTTAATTATTCGATCGAAACGTTGCAAGATTTAAATTTATATTTCGATGATTCAGCAGCAGCTAATATTTTAGATATTAGGTCTCAATGTAGACAATTAAAAAAACAAGATAAATTGGATATAGTTATTATCGATTACTTACAATTAATCAGAAAAGCTAATAAAACTAATAATCAAGGTTTTTTCAACCGTCAAGAAGAGGTTTCTGATATTTCTAAGAGTTTAAAGGAAATGGCTAGAGAATTAAAAATACCGGTTTTAGCTTTATCACAACTTTCCCGAGAAGTAGAAAAAAGAGAAGATAAAAGGCCTATTTTATCTGATTTAAGAGATTCTGGTAGTATTGAACAAGACGCTGATATTGTGATGTTTTTATATCGAAAATATTATTATAACAAAGACAGAAAAGACGTTCCTTTAGCTGATTTAGGCCATACTGAATTAATTATTTCTAAAAACCGTCAAGGAGCGACTGGTACTAAACATTTTAATTTAAATTTAGATTACCTTTTATTTAAAGAAATTGATATAATACCGGAATAATTTTTCGAAATTAACAAGCACCATCAATAGATATTTTTTTTATAAAAAAAATAATCTAGCAAGGAGAAGATAATGTTTGATAAATTAAATTTAATGAAAGAAAATTATTTAAATTTACAAAAAAAAATATCAGATAATTTAGAAAATTTAAAAAACGTTGAACTTTTAAAACAATATCATAAATTACAAACAATTGTTTTTGTTTATGATCAATATTTAAATTTAGAAGAAGAATTAAAAAAAACTAAACAAATCATCAAAAAAGAAGAACCAAAAGATAACGAATTAATTATTTTAGCTAAAGCAGAAAAAGAAGAATTAAAACAACAAATTCAAAATAAACTCCGAGAATTAAAAAAATTATTGTTACCACAAGATGAAGATGACGAAAAAAACGTTATTATGGAAATTAAAGGTGGAATTGGCGGTAGAGAAGCCAACCTTTTTGCTTCAGATTTGTTTCGTACTTATATGAAATACGCGGAAAATAAAAAATGGAAAACAGAAATCATTAATTTCACCCAAACTTTAAAAAACGGAATTAGTTCAGTAGAATTAATGATTTCTGGTAAAAATATTTATTCCTTTTTAAAATATGAATCAGGCGTTCATAGAGTTCAAAGAGTGCCCGAAACAGAAAGTCAAGGAAGAACACATACTTCAACTGTGAAAGTATTGGTGATTCCTGAAACTAAAGATATTGAATTAGATATTAATTGGAATGATATTAGAGTAGATACTTATAATTCTAGTGGTCCAGGCGGTCAATCAGTTAATACTACTAAATCAGCTGTTAGATTGACTCACTTGCCTACAGGTCTAAGTGTTGCTTCTCAAACAGCTAAAAGTCAACACGAAAATAAAGATAAAGCTTTTCAATTGTTAAAAAATAGAATTTTTTATCAAATAAAATCTCAACAAGAAAAAGATAAAAATGATGTTAAAAAGAATTTAATCGGTAAAAGCGAAAGGAGTGAAAAAATCAGAACTTATGATTATTCAAGCAATAGAGTAAAAGATCATAGAATAGGTTTAACACTTCAAAAACTAGATTTATTTATGGAAGGTAAAATAGATTTAGTCATCGAACCTTTAATTGATGAAATGGAAAAACAAAAATTAAAAGAAGAATTTTCAAAAAATGACTAAAAAAAATAAAATTATTATTTTTCCTACTGATACTGTTTATGGTATAGGAGCTAAAATCAATGATATAGAAAATTTAAAAAAGATTTATCAAATTAAAAAAAGAGATCTTAATAAGCCAATAGCTATTTTATTTTATTCGTTAGAACAAGTTAAAAATATAGCTCTTATAGATATCAAAATTATCAAAATAAGTCTTTTTTTTTGGCCAGGAGCTCTTACTTTAATCGTGAATACTACTCCTTCTTTTTATCAATTAACTAAAGAAAAAAAAATAGGAATTAGAATTCCTAATCATAAATTGGCTTTAAAAATATTAAAAGATGAAGGACCTGTAAGAGTGACTTCTGTCAACGACAGCGGCCAACCACCTTTAAATAATTTTGAAGAAATAGTTGATAAATATAAAAATCAAGTAGATTATATTTACCCTAATAAACAAACAAATTCTAATGTTTCTTCCACAGTTATTGATACAACTACTCCTTCTTGGGAAGTTATTAGAAAAGGCGATGTTTCGTTAGAAATGATTAAACAAGCCCTTATATAAAGATTTTTTTCATAAAAAACATTTCTAAATTAATTTTAGGATCTAAAACTCCTTTTTTAATTTGATAAAATAAATCTAATAAAGATAAAAATAAATTAGTTATTTTTTCTTTGTTTAAAGTTTGACTTTCTTTTGTTAAATAATATATTTTAGTGGGAGGGAATTTTAAAATAAAAGCTATTTCTTTTTGACTTTTTTTTTTATTTATTAAAGTTTTAACAATAATAAGTTCTTGTAGTTTTTTCAAAATTTGATGAATAATTAAAAAAACATCTGTTTTTTGTTTCATCATTTCTTTAAAAATTAAAAAACTATCAATAGGGTTTTTAATATAAATAATAGAATGGATTAAAGAAAAAATATTTTGCTCTTCAGAGTAAACCAATTTATCTATTGATTTCATATCAAAAATAACTCTATCCGAATGATGATATAACTTAATTTTTTTAATTTCTTCATTTAATAAGAATAAGTTACCGTTAGTTTTTTGAATTAATTGGAGAATTATTTTTTTTTCTATAAAAAAATTATCTTTTTTAAAAAGATCTGAAACATATGGAATTAAATCTTTTTCAGAAAGATTAATAATTTTTTCTTCGTTAAATATTTTATTTATTTTGTTTCTAATATGAGCAGGGAAATTATCTTTTTCCGCAGTAATATACATAATAATATTAGGATTAGGTTTTTCAATATAATCAAGCCAAAAAGAGATATCTTTTTGAAGAAATAATAAAGAAATATTTTCAATAAAAATAATTTTTTTATTGAAAAAAAAAGAATTCGTAAATAATTCTTGTTTTAATTGTTCGATCGCTTGTAAACAATTATCGCTTTCTAATTTATAATTAATAAATTGATAATTATTCTTTTGACAATCTTTTTTTAAAGAATCTTTTTTTTGTTCTAAAAAAAATAATTGTGAATAAAATAATAAATTTAAAAAATGCATTTTCGCTTTAAAATCCTTTTGTAAATTTTTTTAATCCAAGTTATTCTTCTTTTTAGTCTTTTTAAATGGGGGAATTTTTTTTATCTTTTTAGCGCGAGGATGAAATTGAAAATAAACCTCTTTTAAACGTTTTTGACTGATGTGAGTATAAATTTGAGTAGTAGAAATATCTTCATGACCTAAAATGTTTTGTAAAGTTCTCAAATCTATACCATTTTCTAACAAATGAGTGGCGAAAGAGTGTCTCAAGGTATGAGGGGAAGATTTAGATGATAACCCTACTAATTTGATAATCTTTTTGAATATTTTATAACATCCTTGCCTCGATAAACGTTCACCTTTATTATTTAAAAAAACTA
This sequence comes from Italian clover phyllody phytoplasma str. MA1, assembly GCF_000300695.1. Classification (NCBI taxonomy): domain Bacteria; kingdom Bacillati; phylum Mycoplasmatota; class Mollicutes; order Acholeplasmatales; family Acholeplasmataceae; genus Candidatus Phytoplasma; species Italian clover phyllody phytoplasma. The sequence continues at coordinate 6,268 of NZ_AKIM01000014.1, read as the reverse complement.
AATTACTTTTTTTATCTTTTAATAAAAATTTACGCGAAAGATCCAAATATTCTTTAATTATTTTTGAAGAATATTTGGAAATAGGAACAACCCTTTCTTTGGAACCTTTTCCTAAAATAATAATTTGTGATTGTTTAAAATCTAGATTATCTAAAGTCAAATTTAACAGTTCGGTTATTCTCAAACCTGAACCATACATCAATTCAAAAATAGCTTTATTTCTTATTTCGATAATAGAATCATTTTTATTGACTTGTTCTAAAAAGGAAAACACCTCTTCCTTAGATAAAACCGCCGGTAAGGTTTTATCTATTTTAGGCATTTTAAACATTAAAGAAATATCATAATCTATTTTTTTTTCTAATAATAAAAAATGATGAAATTTTTTAATAACGATAATTTTTCTCGCTAAAGTTTTACTCCCTATGCGTTTATTATTTGCCATATGAGACAAAAACAAAGAAACATGTTCTTTATTAATTTCTTTAAAATCTTTCAATTTTAATTCATTTTCTATAAAATTTAAATATTGTTTAACATCGGTTAGATAAGATTTAACCGTATTAAAAGATAAAATAATTTCATCCGAAAGATATAATTCAAATTCTTTTAAAATATATTTCATTTTTAAATCATTTTCTTTCTTTAAAAATAAATTATTTAAAATTGGTTTTTAATTTCGTTTTTAGGTTTAGTTTTTTTAATGGCTAAATATACAAAAAAAGTGTTTAAAGGTATTTTAACTAAATTAGTTAAAATAATAGATTCCCATTGGAATTTTCCAGTACCAAAATAAATTAATAAAGTGGATATAATAGCAATCAAATAATTCAAAATACAAGTGATTACAGATATATCTTTTTTCTTATAAATGTTTAAATACTTGGAAATAATATCCATTCCACCACTAGAACTGCCTTTTCCAATAAGAATGCCGTAAGTAATCCCTCCTACGACGGCAACAATCATAACTCTCAATAAAGAAAGACCAAAACCGCTATCTTCAGGGAAACGACCAAAAAAATTTTTAAGTCCCAAAAAATTTAGATCATTAATTAAATAAGTTAATGTTAGTATAAAAAATAAAATAAAAAAACTATTTAAAAGAGTGGTAATACTAAATTTACGATCTAATTTCGGAAAAGAAATTAAAATTAATAAAATTCCGTTCACAATTCCATAAAAAGAAGTTGCAAAAAAACCAATAAATAAAGGATTTTCAATTTGAAAAATATTTTTTAAAACTTTAGCAATAGCATCACCAATGCCGTGAACCCCTGTTGCATATAAATTAATGTCATAATTACCACTGCTAAAAAGAACATCTAATAAAGAATAAATAAAAGATAATGTCAAAAACAATGTAAAATTTTTTATATTAATAATTTTTGTTTCTTCTAAACGCCTGCCTGAGTTGCTCATATATACCTTATATACCTTTTTTATCTATTATTATTTTTATTAAAAATTATTCATTTAAAAAGAAATAATTTATTCTTTTCTAATGGAAATAAAATTCTATAAAAATAAATTATTCATATTATACCAAAATTAAAATACATTTGTTTTAATTTTGGTATAATATTTTTAAAAATTTTTCTTTAATCTTTGGTTTTTTTATATATTGAAAAGAAAAAAACTAATGTTATGCTGAAAATAACTATATTATTTAATAATAAAGACATTCCTAACAATTGATGAGAAGAAAAATATTTAAAAGAATTTAAAATCAAGAACACAAAACCAATTAAAAACATTTTTAAAAAATTTAAAAATAAAACACTATAAATTCTTTTATAAGATAATAAAACACTCATTATTAAAAGATTAAAAACACTTATTAAAGAAGAGAAGAAGTCAAAATATATTAAAGTTTGAAAAATACCTCTAATTTCCTCAATGTTATTTTTATTTTTATTTAAAAAATTAAAAATACTTTCCCATTGGAAAAAAATAAATAACAAAGTCATAAAAGCGATAACAATAACTAATGTAAGAGTCTTTTTTAAAATTTGAAAAGTCTCATGAAAATTATTTTTTTCAATATTTTTATTAACTAAAAAAGATTGCGTTTCTTCAAAAGAAATTTCTATATTATAAATTATACCGATAAAGAAACTAACCAAACTATAAGTGGCGACCGTTATTACTCCATTAGTAGTTTCATTAATGATAGAAAAATTAAGAATAACTTTAGTTAAAATATTACTAATTCTAATAGAAAAAATAGATAAAAACAATTGAAATAATTTTTTTAAAAAATTTTTATCAAAAGAAGCTTTTTTCAAATTAATTCTAAAAAGATTTTTTTTATTAAAAATAACAAAAAGAGAAATCACAGTTAATAAAAAATCAGATATTAAAGTAGAAAGAGAAACATAAAAGACATAATTTTCTAAATTTTCTTCAGACGAAAGTCGTTTATCAGGTGAAATACAAACACAAAGGAAATAAGAAATAAATATTTTTAGAAAAAAATTGAACAAATTTAAAAAGAAAACTTTAGAATTATGTTTTTGAATTCTTTCAAAACCTAAAATAATCATATTAATGGTGACAAAAAATAAAGAAGATAAAGAAAGTAAAAAATAACTTTTTCCGTATTTATCTTCAATAAAGTCTTCTTTAATATTTAATAATTTTAAAAAAGGTGCTCTAAAATATATGAAAAAACTTAAAACAAAAATTACAAAGAAAAAAGAAAATACTAAAAAAAAATTAGATAATTTATTCATTTTTTCAAAGTTTTTTAAACTATATTCCCTGGCTATTAAAGAAATTCCGGCAATGATAATGGAAAAAACAAAAGTAAAAATTATTTTTTTAGCTCCATTAATTTGCGAAAACATACTTATTTCTTTTAAACCAAATTTATTTTTTAAGAAAAATAAATCAATATTATTAGAAATATTGTTAAAAACTAAATAAATCATCATAGGAAAAGAAGAAAATAAAATAAATTTCCATATGTTTTTTTCTTTCATTTTTTGTGTTTTTTTTTCTAAATCATTCATTTAAAAAAATACCCCCCTACCTTCTGAAGGTATAAGATTTTTTAAAAATTTTTTTTATTGCCATCCGATACCTAATTTTTTCTTAACTTTTTTTATTTTTTTTTCTGCAATAAAACTGGAGTTTTTTGCTCCTTTTTCAAAAATTTCATATAAAATAGAGTTTTTATTATAAAAAGCAAATTTCTTTTGAATTTCATCAATTGTTTCCGCCACTACATCGGAAACTTTTTCTTTTAAAATTTGATAAGAAGAATTTAAAAAATATTTTTCAGTTTCTTCCATTGATAAATCTTTTAAAGCTGAATAAATGGTTAAAAGGTTTGAAATTCCTGGTTTTTTTTCTACATCATAATAAATTTTTTTATCCGAATCGGTTACAGATCTCATAATTTTTTGTCTAATAATCTTCAAATCTTCTGAAAGAAAAATACAACCTTTATCATTTTGCGGATCCAATTGAAAACTTTTGCTCATTTTTTTATTCGGTTCGGTTAAAGATTTAATTGTATGACCCATTTTTAAAAATTCAGGAATAACAAAAGTTTCTCCATATAAACTATTAAAACGATCGGCTAAATCGCGAGTCAATTCTAAATGTTGTTTTTGATCTTGACCAACCGGAACCACATTAGCGTCATAAAGTAAAATATCTGAAGACATTAAAAGAGGATAAGTATAATAAGAAGTTCTTATGTTTTGACTAGAATTATTTTTTTTATGTTCTTTAAATTGGATCATTCGGTTTAATTCGCCTAAATAAGAAGTAGACTCCATTATATAACTCAAATAAGTATGTTGAACAACTTCTGATTGAACAAATAAATTAACCTGAGAAGGTTCTAAACCTGAAGCTAAATAAAGAGCCGCGATATTTTTAATTCTTTTTTTTAATAATATTGGTTCTTGAAATTTTGTTAAAGCGTGTAAATCAGCAATAAAAACATAAAGATCATATTCTTGATTAAATTTTTTTTGAAAATTAACTAACGGTTTAACGACTCCTAAATAATTGCCTAAAGTTAAATCTCCAGTTGGCTTTATTCCCGTCACTAATCTTTTTTTTGCAATTGACATTTTTATCAACCTTTTTTTAAATTTAATTATTTTTTTAATCGTATATAATTATATTACCTTTTAAAAAGCTTTTTTTATCATTAAATTTATTCTTAAAATATAGAACAAAGAAGAAAATAAACGAAAAGAAAAAAGTTAAAATCAGTATTCTAAAAAAAACAGCTGTTTTTCCTTCAATATTTCTCATATCGAATAATGGTTCGCCAAATAATTTATTAATTTCTTTGTCTTGATAAGAATGTTTTTTATGGCATTGAATATTAGGATAAGGAAAAAAACATTTATCTCCTCCTTTTTTACAATTACGATAACCTTTATTAGAATAGAATAACAACAAATAATAAAAAGAGAGGAATAAAATAGGGTGAATAAAAGTTAAAAATATTTTTCTAAAATTATTAAAATTAACTGGAACAAAAAAGAAAAAAAGAACGAAATAAGAAAAAGGTATTAAAACGTGTTGTGAAATGCTTAAGGCACACCAAATTCTATCTTCTAAATTATTATTTCTTATAATTTGAACAAAATCACTGATTTCAGGATTCCAAACTGGATGAAGGAAAAGATTGTAAATAAAAAAAGTTAATAAAGCATCTACCATAATAATAATTATCAATAAAGAATGAATTTTTTTATTTTTAATTTTAAAAAAAAAAGATAATAAAATTAATAAAACAGCAATATTCATTTGAAAAGTAAAATATTTTAAATATCTGAAAAAAACTTCTTTACAAAAAAAAATTCCCTTTTCTTGTTTAGAAAAAATAAAAAAAGTTATTATATCTGCCAAAATTGTAAATAAAGTTATAAATAAAACAAAATAAAATAATTTTTTCCCTTTAGGGTTTTTTAACATATTTAAAAAATTAAGTTTCTTTTTTTCTATTAATTGATTGGTATTCATTTTGTTTTTTAAATTATGATTCTTCCTTTACTTTGATAATTTAATAAAATAAATAATTTTATTTTAGAAATATAAAAGTAAAAATTTTTTATGAAAAATGAAAAAATAATATATAATCATTTTAAAAATCAATTTTTATTTTTTATAAAATGTTTTTTTAACAATAAAACAAATCAATTCTACCAATATAATGGCTACAATACCGTCTAAAATATAATGTTGTCTCAATAAGAAAGTTGAAAAATAAACCAAGATAGCTAAAAAAAATTGAATAAAAACTATTTGTTTGAGAAAATTTTTTTTATTTTCACCACGAAAGACGATAAAACAAAACCAACTATTAGAACAATGAATACTAGGTAATAAAAGATTTCTTTTATATTCCATTCTATAAAGAAAAATTATTATTTTATTTAAAAAATTTTTATTTTCTTCAATTTGTTTTTCACATTGATCTGTTGCTTCGATTTCCAAAGGCAAAAGAAAAAAAATAACCATAGCGACAAGTAAAAACACAAGTGAAAAAAAATAATTGCTTAATCACTTTTTTATATAAATATTTATAAATTAAATAAGGAGTTATGCAAGCCCACTATGCGAAAGAACAAAAATAAACTATTATCATAAGAGAATAAAAACTATGATATTCAATTTTAATGCATAAATCTAAAATTCTTTTCGTTTCTTCGTTCACAATTTTTCTAGTAAAAACTTGGAAAAAATGAGTTTTATAAATTATTTCCGAAGAAATAAAATAAACCAATTGATAAGCAATGATTAAAAATAATCCACCTAATATAAAATTTTTTAATTTTATTTTTTCTTCTTCTCTTATTTTAAAATTAATCTTCATATTTTTTTCATCTTTATATTTTTTATTTTTAAAATTTTCCCTTCATAAGAAATTTATTAAAAATGAAATAAAAATTTAACTTTAAATTTAAATTTATTATACTACATTTTGATTATAAAATAAAAAAAATATTTTAAACTTTAAAAAAAATTAATTAAAAAATTTAAAGAAAAATTTCTTTTTAAATGTGCATAACTTTTTCTTCTTCAATGTAAAAGAATGTTTTTTAAGTATTTTTATAACATTTAAAAATTATTTTTTGTGCATAACTTTTTTAATTCAAAAATAAAAAAATCATTTTCACTTATTTTTAATCTTTTTTAAAAAAGTATTTTTCTTCTCTTAAAATATTGAAATTTTAATTCTTTGCACAAAGGAAAAACAATTGTGCATAACTCCTTTTTCAATGTGCATAACTTTTTC
>NZ_AKIM01000013.1:0-27027 GCF_000300695.1 Italian clover phyllody phytoplasma str. MA1 | reverse complement strand
ATATGAAATTATCACTTAATTTTAAGTTTTAAAGAATAATTTTAAAGACAAAAGTTGTATTAAAAAAAGGAACAGCGCATATTTATATAAACAATATTTATCTGCTCAAAAAGATCAATTATTGACAGAAACAGAATTCCATCAAGCGCAAACAAATAACAGCATTATTTCTTCTCAAAAAACTTCTAACGGTTTATATAAATCTAAATTCAAAATTTTTGAACGTTTTTTCAATAAAAAACCTCAAAATGTGTATTTTTGGTTTGGAACACGGCATACGCTTTAATTACTTTTTTATTCACAGGAATGATGATGCTTTCTATAATAATATTTCAACCCTATGGTATGACTTGGAGCCAAATGATGGAAAAATATTTTCACCCTCTTTTTATTTTAGGTTACTTATTAGTTAGTGCTTTTTTCATCGCTCCTTATAGTATTTATATGTCTGGTATTTTAATTATATTAGACGAAATTATAGAAAGAAAAATCAACAAAAAATACGAAATGCTTTTAGGTTTCTCTTTATTTTTAGTATTTATTTGGGCTTTTATAGCGTTTTTTGTTAATACAATGAAAAAATTATCCGAAAAATAATTTATGGATTAATGGAGGCTATCGTTTATTGATAGTCTTTTTTTGTCTTTTTGTTGAACCAATATATTAAAAAAACCATCATTAGATGGTTTTTTTAATAACTAAATAGTGAATCAAATCAATTGACCTGTTAATAATCTAAAACATTTGATATCAAGTTTTTCTCATTTATAAATTTTTTTCAAAGGAATTATTTCATTAAAATTAGCTAAATTATCAGGTTGATGGTCTATATTAAAATAACCTTGTCTCACAAATTGAATTGGTTCATGGTTTTTTTCTAAGTTTAAAGAACCTTCTATTAAAACTTCTTTTTTAAGCCAAGAATGATGATTAAAATCAGCACTTAAATTTAAAGGGTTAGGGTTTTCACTATTGAAAAGCGGTTCATAAAAATTAAAAAGAGCTTTTTTAGCGGTTGACTTTTCTACAAAATGAATAGTTCCGTTCGGTTTTCTTGCGTTAAAGCCGCTGCCACTTTTAGTTTGAGGATCATATGTTGCTAAAACTTCAATAATTTCACCTTTTTCATCTCTAATAACATCATAAGCTTTAACGAAATAAAAATGCAATAACCTCACTTCTCCATTTAAAAATAATTTTTTAGATTTTTTGTTTAATTTAGTTAATTGAAAATCATTTTTTTCTATATAAATGTGTTTAGAAAAAGCCATTTTTCTGGAACCGAAACTTAAATCTTCATGAAAAGGTATTTCGTTATATTCTATTTGATTATCAGGATAATTAGTAATAGTTACTTTTAAAGGTTCTACCACAGCCATCGCTTTTTTGGCTTTTTTTTGCAGATCATCCCTTAAACAAGAATCTAACATGTTTTTATCGATATGAGTGTTATTTTTGGAAAGACCTATTTCTAAAATAAATTTTTTAATAGCTTCCGGTGTATAACCTCTTTTTTTAACCCCTTTTAAGGTCGGCATTCTTGGATCATCCCAACCTTGTACTAATTGCGAATCTACTAAAAATTTTAAATTTCTTTTGCTTAAAAAAGTTTGAGTAATGTTTAAACGCCCGAATTCTATTTGTTTAGGTGTGTTTTTCATTTCTGTTTCTTTAATGATCCAATCATATAAAGGGCGATGATCTTCAAATTCTAAAGAACATAAGGAATGAGTTATCCCTTCAATAGCATCCTCTAAAGGATGAGCAAAATCATAAGCAGGGAAAATATGATAAAATTTCTTTTTCAGAGTATAAGCATCTAAAATACGATATAAAACAGGGTCACGAAGATTCATGTTAGGACTAGCCATATCAATTTTAGCTCTTAAAACTTTTTCGCCATCTTTAAAAACTCCTTGTTTCATTTGTTGAAACAAATATAAATTTTCCTCAACAGTACGGTCGCGATAAGGAGAATTTTTGCCAGGTTGTTTCAATTCACCTCTATATTCTTTCAATTGCTCCATAGTCAAATCATCTACAAAAGCTTTGCTTTTTTTAATTAATAAAATCGCTTTTTCTTCGATAATATCAAAATAATCAGAAGCATAAAAAATTTGGTCCGGTTCATAACCCAACCATTTAATATCTTCTAAAATAGCGTCCACATAAATTTGATTTTCTTTAGAAGGGTTAGTATCATCATACCTTAAATAAGTCTTTCCTTGAAAAAATTTAGCCAATTCAAAGTTAATAATAATAGCTCTTGCGTGTCCTAAATGAAGAAAACCATTCGGTTCAGGTGGAAATCGAGTAATTATTTCTTTATATTTTTTTTCGTCTAAATCTTTTTGCATAATAGTTTTAATAAAATTCGACTCTTGAAACATTACTAATACCTCGATTATATTATAAATTTTTAAATTAAAATTCTCAAAAAAACTTCTAAAACCGCTTTTAGTAATATAACCCACATTAGACAACTTTTAAATTAGTATTAACGTTGAGATTATATTTTTTTTCAGCTGGTTGGCTAAATTTGTTTTGAAAATAAGCTGCGATACCAATCATAGCCGCCTGATCCGTACAATATTTTAAACTAGGAGTTAATATTTCCGTTCGAGGAAAAGCTTTTTTAAAGCTGTTGATTAAAAACTGATTGGCAGCCACTCCGCCTACTATAAGGAGTTGATTTACGGGATACCTTTTCATCGCTCTTTGGGTTTTTTCGACTAATACCTCTGCGATACTAGCTTGAAAAGAAGCCGCAATATCGCTTTTATATTGTAAAGACATTTTTTGATGATCGATAGAATTAATGATTTTACTTTTTAAACCAGAAAAACTAAAATTTAAATTTTTATTCTTTAAATAAGGGCGAGGATAATTAAAAATATCTTTCCCTTGTAAAGATAATTTTTCAATTATTGGTCCGCCAGGATAATCTAATTGTAAAGTTTTAGCGACTTTATCATAAACTTCCCCTACAGCATCATCTAAAGTCGTTCCAATATGTTTCATTTTAAAATGATCTTCTATATAAATTAATTCAGTATGACCCCCCGAAATTAAAAGCGCTAAAGCCGGGAATTTAATTTCGTTTTCTATTTGAACGGAATAAAGGTGTCCCATCAAATGATTAACCCCTATTAAATGTTTTTGATGAATATAGGCGAAAGTATTAGCAGCATTTATTCCTAACAATAAAGAACCGATTAAACCTGGTCCTTGCGTGACTGCTACTAGATCTATTTCTTGGGGAGTAGTTTTAGCTTCTTCTAAAGCTTGTTTTAAAATTAAAGTAATTGTTTCTATATGTTTACGTGAAGCAATTTCAGGCACTACTCCTCCATATTGCTTGTGAAAATCAATTTGACTAAAAACTATATTAGAAAGAACTTTTTTGCCGTTTTGTGTGACCGCCACGCTAGTTTCATCACAACTAGTTTCAATGGATAAAATATTCATAAAAATACCTTTTTATCATTCATATATTTGTCCATTAGACCTCTCTTTCGTCATTTCATTTAAATAAGGAATACAATAGTTAGGAACTAAATGATGCGGTTCTACCACTTTTTGCATATAAAAAAAGACTTGAACCGGAGACAAAAGAAAGGTTTTTTCTGTTATTAACAAGTGATTAGGAAAATCCTTTAAAAAAGTAGGAGAATAATTCTTTTCAGGTAAAATAACTTTATTATTGGTTAAACTTAAACTATAAAAAGAATTCTCGTTAATAGCAATTTTAGGAGTTAATAAAACATCGGAATAACCACTCGATAAAAGGAGTAAACTGCTTATTTGATATAAAGGTATGCTTAATTCAGACGCTAACATTTTAGCGGTTAAAACAGCCACTTTCGTACCAGTAAAAGAACCAGGCCCAACTCCTACAATAATGCCGTTTAATTGTTGTAAAGAACTATTACTTTCTTTAAGAACTATATCTATTAAAGGAATCATATTTTCCACAAAAGTTCTTGATTTAGTGTTTTTTTGGATACTAATGATTTTTTCATCATCAGTTAAAGTTACCAATTGAAAAGCAGTTGATGTATCTAAAATAATGTATTTTTTCATTTGATTATGATTCATAATAAAAATCTTTCTTTAAATTTTTATTAATTTATTTTAAGTCCGAAATATTTTGCTCTATTAAAACGCTTCTTATATTTTGCGGCAATACTTTAATTTGGACCACAAAAGACCAAGAAGGGAATAAAGACGTTATTTTTTGAGGCGCTTCTACTAGTAAAATATCCCCTAAATCAACATATTCTAACATTTCTGCGATAAAGATCTTTTGACTTTCTTCGTTATCGTTGATAAAACGGTAAAAATCTAGGTGATGAAGTTGTCTATCAGGGACAGGATAAGTTTTTAATAAAGTAAAAGTAGGACTATTAATATTATCTTTAACTCCTAATTGTTTAAATAAACCCTTAGTAAAAACAGTCTTGCCAGAACCTATTTCGCCTTCCAATAAAACAATATTTTTTTGCGAACTAGAGTTCTCTTGAGATAAAATAATATTACCCAAAAGAGCGCCCGCCCATTGAGTTCTTAATTGAGAAAGAGATTTTTTAAAATAAATGATTTTCTGGTTATTAGTCGTATTATCATTATTTTTCATCCTCATTATCTCTGCTTCCTCATATAAAATTAATCTCTTTTACAAAAACGCTTAATAAAACGCATTTTTTTTCATATTTGTTTTATTTATAAATCTTTTTCGTCTTTTTTCACAACTACAGCGTTAATTAATTTGTGATCTTCTTGTAATTTTAATAATCTATTGCCTTGAGTAGCTTTAGATTTAGTAGTGGAAATTTTATTAGCGGACATTCTGATCACTTGACCAAGGTGAGAAATTAAAATTAATTCTTCGCTTGGTGAAATAGTTTGTAAGGAAACTAAATTACCGTTTTTAGCCGTTGTTTTCAAGGTTTTAACACCTTTTCCGCCTCTTTTTTGTTTTCTATATTCATCTACTTTAGTTTTTTTACCATAACCTAATTCAGTTACCACTAAAATATCTTGATCAGAAGATAAAACAACTGCAGAACCGACTATATTATCATCGTTTTCAATTCTCATTCCAATCACACCAGAACCCATTCTAGTTGTTTTTCTAATGGAACTTTCGTTGAAACGGATAGCTCTTCCGTCAGAAGCAGCTAAAATAATATCCTGTTTACCAGTCGTTTTTAACACGAATAACACTTCATCTTTCGGTTTTAAGACAAAAGCTATTTTACCGTTATTTCTAATGTTTTCGTATTCCTTAATAGAATTTCTTTTGATTAAACCTTTTTTAGTTACTAAAACTAAATAATCTTTAATTTCTTTAAAATCATCCACACTAGTAACAGCTGTTAAAAATTCGCCTTTTTCTAACGGAATTAAATTAATTAAAGGAATACCTTTAGATTGGCGAGTAAAAGAAGGAATTTGATGTCCTTTCAGTTGATAAACTTTACCTTTATTAGTAAAAAACAATTGATAAGCATGAGTCGATGTAACGACGAAATGTTCCACAAAATCATTTTCATTCATAGTCATTCCGCTAACACCTCTACCGCCTTTATTTTGTTTTTTATAAGTGTCTAAGTTTAAACGCTTAATATAACCTTTATTAGTAATAGTGATTAAAATACGTTCTTTTTCAATTAAATTTTCGTTAGAAATATTTAAAACATCTTTATCGTCTGAAGTATTAATCGTGGTTTGTCTTTTATCTTTGAAAGAAACCTTCATTTGTTTTAAATCTTCTTTAAGAAGTTGTTCTTTTTTTGATTGAGAAGCGATAATGCTTTCACATTCAGCTATTTTAGCGATTAAATTACGTTCTTCTTGTTTAATTTTTTCAATTTCTAAATTAGTTATTTTTTGCAAACTCATTTCCAAAATAGCTTTACTTTGGATTTCGTCAAAATTATAAGCTTGCATTAATCTTTCTTGCGCTGTTTTAACATCTTTAGAAGTTTTAATCATTTCAACAGCTCTATCAATATCGTTTAAAACTGTCACATAAGCTTGAATGAAATGTTTTTTAGCCGAAGCTTTTTCTAATTCAAATTTTTTTTGACGGTTGATAATGTTAATTCTAAAATGGAAAAATTCAGATAACATAGTTTTTAAATCAACCAATTGAGGAACGCCATTGACTAAAGCGATCATATTGAAATTAAAAGAAATTTGTAGTTGAGAGTGTTTATATAAGTTATTTAAAAAAACATGCGGATTGACGTCTCTTCTCAAATCAATCACGATTCTAATGCCTTTTCGGTTGGATTCATCTCTTAAATCAGTTATTCCATCAATAATTTTTTCTTTCGCTAAAAAAGCGATACGTTGAATTAAAATACTTTTTTTAATTTGATAAGGAATTTCTGTAATAATTACCGAAGGTTTGTTTTTATCGGTTTTAATAATTTCAGTTTTAGAACGAATAAAAATTTTCCCTCTTCCGGTTGTGTAAGTTTCTTTTAGGCGTTCTGCTCCTAAAATTTCTCCTCCAGTAGGAAAATCAGGCCCTTTAACGTGTTTCATTAAGGCAGTAATTTCAATATCTTTATTATCGATATAAGCCAATAAAGCATCAATCACTTCGCCTAAATTATGAGGAGGAATATTAGTTGCCATACCAACAGCAATACCGGTAGAACCGTTGACTAAAAGATTAGGAAATCTAGCAGGAAGAACTTTAGGTTCTTTCTCACTACCGTCATAATTATCCACAAAATCGATAGTATTTTGATCAATTTCTTTAATCAATTCCATAGTTATTTTAGACATTCTAACTTCTGTATAACGCATAGCAGCCGCTGAATCACCATCAATAGAACCGAAATTACCGTGACCATCTACTAAAGGATAACGATAGTTAAAATTTTGAGACATTCTTACCATAGCTTCATAAATACTAGAATCACCGTGGGGGTGATATTTCCCCATTACATCTCCGACAACCCTAGCTGCTTTTTTATAACTTTCGTTGCTATAAACACCTAATTCTTTCATTCCATAGATAATTCGTCTTTGTACAGGTTTTAAACCGTCTCTTACTTCCGGTAAAGCTCTGGAAACAATAACGCTCATTGCATAACTTAAAAAAGATTTTTGCATTTCTTGACTAATGTCAATTGTTTTAATAAATCCAATATTATTATCAGCCGAATCTTTAGGTGAAGTGTCATTATTTAAAGTGTTATTTTTTTTAGTTTTGTCCAACATCATTTAATCGCCTTTTTTTAATTTTTGTTAAAAAATAAAATTAAATATCTATATCTGCATAAATAGCATTGTCTTTGATAAATGTTTTTCTGAAAGAAACTTCTTCTCCCATTAACATATTGAAAATTCGGTCTGCTTCTAAAGCGTCTTCTAAAGATACTTTTAAAAACGTTCGTGTTTCAGGGTTCATAGTGGTGTCCCAAAGTTGTTCCGGGTTCATTTCTCCTAAACCTTTGTAACGTTGTAAAGAAATTTTATTTTTATTAGTTGCTAAATAGCCTTTTAAAGTTTCTTCATTATAAAAATAATTGATTTTTTTACCTTGTTGAACTTTGTATAAAGGTGGTTGAGCAAAATAAATATAACCGTGTTCAATTAAAGGTCTTAAATTTCTGAAAAAGAAAGTTAAAAGCAAAGTTCTAATATGAGCTCCATCTACATCGGCGTCAGTCATAATAACAATGCGGTGGTAACGCGCTTTACTAATGTTAAATTCTTTATCAATCCCCGCTCCAATAGCTTGGATCAAAGAAACGATCTCATTATTGCTTAATATTTTTTCCAAACGAGATTTTTCGACATTAATGATTTTACCTCTTAAAGGTAAAATAGCTTGAAATTTAGAATCTCTACCTTGTTTAGCTGAACCTCCGGCAGAATCACCCTCAACAATATATAATTCAGAAGAAGCAGGATCTTTGCTATAACAATCGGCTAATTTAGAAGCAAAACCTAAAGAATCTAAAGGCGATTTTCTTCTAGTCACTTCACGAGCTTTTTTAGCTGCAATTCTCGCTTTGGCAGCTAATAAAATTTTTTCAATAACCTTTTTAGCTTCTTGCGGATTTTCTAATAAATATCTTTCTAAAGCTTCGCCAAATTGTTTAGAAACAAATTGTCTTACTTCATGATTTCCTAATTTAGCTTTAGTTTGACCTTCAAATAAAGGATCATGATGTCTTAAAGAAATAATAGCTGTTATTCCTTCTAAAGTGTCCTCGCCGATAAAACTCATATCTTTTTTTAACAAGTTTTTATCTTTAGCGTAATTAGATAAAATCCTATTCAAAGCCATTTTAAACCCTTCTTCGTGTGTTCCCCCTTCGTGGGTAGGGATATTGTTCACGAAAGAATAAATATTAGAAGTATAAACGTCCGTATATTGGAAAGCAATTTCCAAAGTCATATTCTCTACTTCAGTTTCTTGATAAAAGTCTTGATTTAAGCCTTTTTTATTTGTATTTAAATATTTCAGATATTCTTTAATTCCGCCTTCATAATAAAAATTAAATTGTTTAATTGGTTCTTTTCTGTTATCAGTGATATTTAATTTAATCCCTTTATTTAGAAAAGCTAATTGTTGAAGTTTGTTTTTGAAAACATCCAATTGATAAGAAAAATTTTTCATATCTACAAAGATCGTTTTATCAGGTAAAAAGGTAATAACAGTTCCTCTTTTATCAGTAGTACCTGTTACTTCTAAAGGGGTAATAGGATTCCCTCTTTCGTATTTTTGATAATGTATTTTATTGTCAAAATGAATTTCTACTGTAAACCAAGCGGATAAAGCATTAACTACAGAAGCTCCAACGCCATGTAAACCACCAGATACTTTATAAGAAGAATTGTCAAATTTTCCTCCAGCATGTAAAGTAGTTAAAATAGTTTCTACAGCGGATTTTTGAGTTTTAGGATGAATGCCGACAGGAATACCCCTCCCGTTATCCGTTACACGCACAACATTATCAGGCATTATTTCCACGGCAATCTCATCAGCATAACCAGCTAACGCTTCATCAATGGAATTATCAACAATTTCCCAAACTAAATGGTTTAAACCTTTTTCTGAAGTAGAACCAATATACATTCCGGGTCTTTTCCGAACAGCTTCTAAACCTTCTAAAATCTGAATACTATCAGCATTATAATCGTTGCTCTTAACCATTTATAATATTTTATTCTCCTTAATATTAATTTCCTTTTAATTTCTATCATTATGTTTTAAATTTGTTCTCTAAAATAAGTCTAAATGAATGACATATTAATTATTATAACACACAAATTAGCATTTTACAGACATCCCATGAGAAAAAGAAAAATATAATCTCTTTTCTTTTCTCTTGCGATAATCCAAAAATACTGAGATATTGTTTTTAACCTTTAAAAAAGGCCTAGTTTAATATCTTTTTGATTTATATTTT
This sequence comes from Italian clover phyllody phytoplasma str. MA1, assembly GCF_000300695.1. Lineage (NCBI taxonomy): Bacteria > Bacillati > Mycoplasmatota > Mollicutes > Acholeplasmatales > Acholeplasmataceae > Candidatus Phytoplasma > Italian clover phyllody phytoplasma. The sequence goes on along the minus strand of NZ_AKIM01000013.1, from coordinate 17,587 downwards.
ACCATTTTTTTATCTTTAAAATAGTTTTTTTATAAAAGAAAAAAAACACTTTTTATTTATCGCAATAATAAGTTCATAACTGAAAAAAGTCTTTTTTTATAACAACGCAAAAACGCTTTAAAAAATATTTTTGGTTATATTTGATAAAAAATTAAAAATTTCCATCATTAATTTGGTCTAAATATTGATCCACTTTTATGGCAATTTTTTTTAAACAATCCTTTTCAAAAGGATTGTTTAAACCAGAATGTTTTAATAAATTTACAAAACTTTCTGAACCGCCTTTTTGACATAAAGATAAATATAATTGCCATGTTTGTGGATAATTTTCTCGACTTAAAACCCATATTTCTAAAGCAACAACTTGAGCCAAAGTGTAATCAATATAATAAAAAGGACTAGAAAAAATATGACCTTGACGATACCAATAAGCACCTTTTTGCAAGAATTTATCCTCTTCAAAATTTTGCAAAGGTAAATATTTTTGTTCTAATTCGCGCCACACTTTTTTTCTTTCTTCCGGAGTCATTTCAGGTTTTTGATAAACTTCATTTTGAAAATGATCCACTAAAGCGCCATAAAGCAAAAAGTTAAGGGATTCCGATAAATGAGAAAATTTATATTTTTCTGAATCTTCTTTAAAAAAATGATGCATCCAAGGCCAAGCTAAAAATTCCATCCCCATAGAATGAATTTCTGCCGCTTCTAAAGTAGGAAAACGGTATTCAGGGATTAAATGGCGACTTTGATATACTTGAAAAGCATGTCCCATTTCGTGAGTTAAAACATCAACATCTTGGCTTGTGCCGTTGAAATTAGCAAAAACAAAAGGAGATTGAAATTTAGGTAAGTAAGTGCAATAACCTCCGCCTACTTTATTTGGTTTACTTTCTAATTCTAAAAGTTCTTTGTCTACTAATAAATTAAATAAGTGGTTGGTTTCTTCAGACATTTCAGAATACATTTTTTTAGCTTGTTCAACTTGAAAATCAACCCCACCTTTAGGTGTAGGATTTCCGCTTAAAAAATTAAATTTAGCATCATAGCTTTGGAGTTTATCAATTCCGATACGACGAGATTTTTTAGTCAAGTTTTTATGGTAAAAAGGCAAAACATTGGTTAAAATATTTTCACGGTAAGAAGCTACTTGGTCAATATTATAATCTACTCTCCCTAAACGGTCATAACCTAATTGAACGAAATTTTCATAACCCAAAAGACGAGACATTTCATTTCTTACTTGAACTAAATCATCATAAATTCGATCATATTCTTTTTCTTTTTTTTCAAAAAAAGCGGAAATAGCTAATTGGGCTTCTTTTCTAGTATCCCTATCCGAAACAGATAAAAAAGTAGCCATTTGACTTAAATTGTATTTTTCGCCTCTAAAATTAACCGAAGGATCAGCGATTAATTTTTCATATTCAGTAGTTAAAGCATTTTCTTTTTGTAAAAAAGGTATTATTTTAGCATCAAAAGTTTTTAAAAATAAATGAGTTTTTTGAAACAATAATTCGCCAAATTCTTTGATTAAACATTCATAATGTTTGCTTTGGACTATTTTTTGAGAAAGATTAAATTGCCATTCGGACAAAAGAGGACCGTTATGATCCCAAAAAGCTTGTTCTTCTTGATAAAAAGGATCTTTTGTATTCACGCTATTACGTATGCTCGCTAAAGTTGCCATAGAATTAATTTCATCTGTTATTTTATTAACTTCTTTTAAACTTTTAATTTGTTTTTCTAAAGAGTAATCAGAGAAATTTTCGATTACTGGTAAAATATTTTTTTTAATTTCTTCTATATTGGGTCTTTGATATGGGAATTGGCTAAATTTCATGATTTATGTTTCCTTTTTTAATTGAATTTTAATAAGTTTATTTTCCAAAACATTTCAAAATTCAAATTTATATTGTTTATTTTCTTCAAGATAAAAAAATAATTTTATTTTTTTATTTTATCACTTTTAATTTATTTTTATCAAAAAAAATTTTTACCAAAGGAGATAAACAAGTTTCAAAGATAAGCTAAAAGAGGTATATTGGCAAATTTTGGCATAATTAAAACAAGCTAAAAATAATAAAAAAAAACTAAATTAGTTTTTTTAATTCTTAATCAGAGAGTTTTCAAGGATTAAATATGATCCGAAATATTGCTTAGCTAGTTTTAATTCCGGTGTTGTAAGTCTTTTTAATTATTTTTTGAACCGTTTGTCCATCTTCTTGAAAGACGGTTTCTGTGGCCAATCGGTTCGGTCGATTATATTCAATAATTTTTTCTATCCTTTGTCCGTCTGTTCTAAAAAAAATCTTTCTTATTATATGAGAATTTATATCATAAATTTCTATAAAATTTCTGGTTTTACCGTCTATTTGAAAAAAGGTTTTTTGTTTTAATTGTTCGTTTTCGTTAAATTCTTCAATAAAATCAATGGTTTTACCGTCGCTAAAAAAGTGGTTTTTTTGAACTATTTTTTTGTCAACAAATCATAACAATTTTCAATCTGTGGATCAATTTTAATTTTAAATATTTGTTTGGTAAAATTCTCATATTTTTGCTTTAAATATTGGTTTTCTTCCCTCATGGAACTAATGAACCAAAAACTTAGGGTAAAGTTTAAAAACAGCAAAAAAATTAAAAAGAATAAGAAAAATTTATGATAAATGGATTTTATGCCAAAAAATTTCATCATTTAAGGTCCTCAAAATATTTATTCTAATGATTTTTTGGAAAAAGATGGCTCTTTCCATCAACCATTATAACCGAAAAATATTTTTTTCCTATATGATTTATATTCTACAACAAGAAAAAAATCATCTGAATTCGTCATTAATATCTAGTCTTAAAAAATTATTTTTAACCTTTAAATCATTCTTTTTTAAAAATTAAAAAATCAGAAAAAGAGATATTATTGCAGGTTACTTTTTGGTGCAAAGGTTCAATACGATAAATATTTTTTTTAGCTGAAGATTTAGAATAAATAAAAATAAGAATTAAACGCGATATATCGCGATCATTATTTAAAATAATTTCTGAGCCTTTAAAAGGGTTTTTTTGTTTTAACATTTCTTCTACATAAAGATTAATATTTTTTTTATTATAAAACAAATCTCTATTTAAAAAAGTTTTTTTCTTTTGAGCCAAAATATTTTCTGATTCTTCAGAAATATAGTCTAAAGAAGAAATTCCTATTTCTTGTTTCACTCTTCGAGGTTTATAAAAGGATTGTTGATCTAAATTTTTCATTGGATAAAGATTGAAAAATTCTTGATATTCTATTTGGTTATTAAGAACTATTTTTAAACCATAATTCAAAATATTTTGTAAATTTTCTTTTTTATTGTTGAAAAACAAAATCCTATCGCAAGCTATTTTTAAATATTGTTCGTTTTTTTGGTCTATCATTTCAATAAATTGATCAGCTGTTTTAAAATTTTCTTTCATTTGTTCAATTTGTTCCAAAACCATGGAATAAGATTGTTTTTCTGAACAGCCATAAATATATTGAATCTGTTTCGCCAGAGATTCAATGTAAAGCGAGTTATCTTGTATTTCTTCTAAAAATAAATTAATTTGTCTTCTGTATTTAAAAAAATTATCCGCTGTTTTTAAAAAATAATAAGACGAATCAAAAAAATTTTTTTTATAATTCAACAACAATTGTTCTAAAATATCTTGTACATTTGATTGAAAATCAGTGTTTAATAATTGATGATAAAAACGATAAATATTAGCTTTTAAAATTTTTAATTTTACTAGCAGATTTTGCGTTTTAGAAAATGCTTCATGAAAATTAGCGTAATTTTTTTCTACTAAAAAAAACTTCAAAAGAGAATAAACACTATAAATATTCCCGATCGATTCTGGTTTAATTTCGTTCAGAGTTTTTTTAAAAAAATTAATCATTTCTAAACTATAATCAAAAAAATTTAAATTAATCGTATTATAATTAATTCTTTCTTCGCCCAACCAACCGTTTTTTTTAAAGATAGAAATAACTCTGAAAGCTTTTTGATGGTTGTTGATCGCTGTTTTATCTATTTCTTCAATAGGTTCTTTTTCTTCAGTTGCTAAATGTTTGTTTTTCTCGTTGAAATAATTTTCTAAAGTGTTGATTGCGAATTCTTTTTCAATGTAATTATTATTATCTTTATTGGTAAGATTTTCTAACAACAAAAGGCAATCGATATAAATATCTTTATTAGGAGAAGATAAAATTTGAAAAAAATTATTCGGTAAAGTTTTGAATAAATGAGACATAATTGTGGGTTGCTCACTTTTTTGATTTATTATTTTCATATAAACAATAGAAAAAAGTTTATATTAAAATTATATAATATTTTTCCATTTACAGTGGTCTTTTTTACCTTTAATTCTGATTAGAATTATGATTAGTGAAAAAAGCTTGTTCTAAATGTGCTAATTATTTAAACAAATTTTTTAACTTTTTTAAGGTTTCTTTTTTTTATTGAGTTTATTGGGCGCTGCAGTTTTTTTCTGTTTTTCTTTTCTCAAATCATCTATTAATGTCTTATTTTGTTTTTCTAATGTTGTTTTGGCTTTTTTTAAATCTGTTATTTCTTTGTTTAATTTAGTCGTTTCTTTTTCTAAAGTTTCTATTTTAGCTTGTAAACTGTTTGTTTGTATATTTAATGCCTTTTTGTCAGCTATTAATGAGGCAATTAGGCTGTCTGATTGAGTTTTTTCAGCTGTTAAAGTCGCTCTTTCAGTAATTAATTTTTCTTTGTCATTCTCTAAAACATCTATTTTATTTTTATTTTCTGCCTGTTGAGAAGCAAGAACCCTTTTGTCATCGTTTAATTGGTTTTTGTCTCTTTCTAAGGACTCGATTTGGTTTTGCAAACTTTGTTTTTGCAAAGTAAAAGATTCTTTTTCAGCTATTAATGTTGTTATTTTACTTTCTAATTGGTTTTTTTCAGCGATTAAAGTTTCTTTTTCAGCTCTTAATTGTGTGTTTCGACTTTCTAATGCGGCCTTTTCATCATTTAACCCTTTTTTTTCGTCATTTAAACCAGTCTTTTGTTTTTCTAAGTTTTCTATTTGTTTTTGTAGCTCTTGTTTTTCCAAAATGAAAATTTCTTTTTCAGCGTTTAAATCGGTAATTTTTTTTAAGTTTATTTTTTCAGTTTTTAAAGTTTCTTTTTCAGTGTTTAAAATTTCTTTGTCAACATTTAATTGTTTATTTTGAGCTTCTAAATCATTCTTTTCTAATTTTAAATTAGCAAGGTCGTATTCTAATAAATCATATCTAGTTTGAAAATCTAATTTTTGGTTAAAAAGTTTTACTTTTTCGTCTTTTAATTGAGAACTTTCAATTTTTAAAGTCTCTATTTTAGAATGCAAGTCGACTTGCAGAGACATCAATTCTTCTTTCTCGCTTTTTAATTGTATATTTTGTTTTTCTAAGTTTTCTTTGTCTTTTTGTAAAGCGGATAATCGTTGCGTTAAAACCTTATTTTGCTTTAGCCATTCATCATATTTATTTTTTATATCTTGTTTGTGTTTAGTTAAGTCATTAGATAATTGAATATTTTGTTTTTCTAAAGATGTTTGCGCTTCTTCTGAAATATTTATTTGTCTGTCTTGGATAAATTTATAAATTAAATAACTAGAAAAAAGCAAAAACAGAATTATAATCTTAAAAAGGATTATATTTTTTTTTTTATTCATCATATTGCGTTTTTTTAAAAACCATTTCTATTTTGTATTGTTTTTTATCAAAAAATTGTATAAAATATTGTTTAGTGGAAAAGATTTTTAATAGGAAGAAATTTTGTTCTTAGTATAAAATTTTTCTTTCTTTTTTCTTTTAAGATAAATAAAATTTGTTAAAATACAATGTAAATGTTTTTATAAAAATTTTATTTATTGACCAAAATTATAAAAGACAACATAAAACGAAGGAAAGTAAAATGAAAATTAAAACAGTTAGATTGTTTGAAAAAGGCCACAAAATCAATAAAGAAACTTGGGATAAAATATTTCAAGACATACTTTTCACTCCTTCTTCTTTTGACTTGCAACCATGGCGTTTTTTTGTCATAGAAGGTCAAGAAAACAAAAATAAATTAAAAACTTGTTTAAAGGGTAATTTAACCCAATTGGAAACTAGTTCAGCTATGGTTTTGTTGTTTGGAGATCTAAATAAAGCCAAAAATAGCGAATATATTTATCAACAAAAATGGTTAAATAAGGAAATCACTCTGGAAAGAAAAGAATCCGTTTTAAAAAAAATTAAAGAAAATTATTCTTCTATGCAAGAGAACCAATTACATAATGAATTATTTTTAGAAGGAGGCATTGTAGGTCTTAATTTTGTGGCTACTTTGCAAAAGTTTGATTATAACGGAGGTTTTATCGGAGGTTGCAAGTTTGATCAAGTAAACGAACTTTTTGATATACCTAGTAATTATTTACCTCTTATTTTAATTTCCGTAGGAAAAGAAAAACCATTTCCCGAAGGAGAAAAAGGCCAAAAAAAAACACCTTTTAAATTAAAACCTCAAGATTTCGTTAATTTTTTATAATTAATAAGATGGAAAAATATTTCCTAATAACATTTGGGAAATATTTTTTATCATATTAACTTAAAAACATATTTTTTATCACAATATATCTCTATTATGATAAAAAATATGTTTTTTTTGTTTTCGAATGTTCATTAGGGAGGATTATTTATAAAAAAACTTCAGAAAATCAATTTAATGATCTTTATTATTTCTGTTGGTTCTGTTGGTGGAGATGAGGGGATTCGAACCCCTGTGCAAAGTTAACTTGTTTTATTCATTCTACATATTTATTTTGTTTTTCAAAAACAAACAAAAGTGGTATAAAATGGAAACTATTTCTTTAAAAAAGAAATAGTTTAATAATTTATATGATTATAAAAAGAAAAAAATAATTATATTGAAGGAAATAATGAAACCGGTTTAAAAGATAAACTCAGTTTTACAGAAGAATAAAAAATGATTAATAAAAAGTTTTCTTTAAAAAAATTTTTTACAGAAAACATTTATAAACCGTTTTTAGATTAACAAGAAGCAGTTGCTCTTGTTAATTTTGGAGCGTAACCTAAACCGTTATAAGTTGTTGATTCGCTTTCATAATTATCTTGTGTATTGCCGTTTATTTATGACCTCGAGCGTTTTTACTTGCGGTAACCAAGATATGATAAATAAAACTCATTAACCATGTCGAAACCAAAAACATCCCCATTTATATTTTATACGAAAAAAATAGAAAAAAGAAGACAAAAACGAAAAATCTTCTTTTTTCTATTTAAATAATTTTTTAACGCTATAAAGAGGTTGATTTAATAATTATCAATTGTCCTTATAATGTATTCTAATTAATTGCATAATGTCCATCACAAGTGAGACGATAGTTGAAAATATTTCATAAAAACTAACAAATAATAAATTAATGATTAAAAACTCATGTTTTTCTCAATTTTTCATTCTATGAAACGATCTAATTGATCTAAAATATTGACCCAAAGTAAAGACATCACTATAAAACCAAAAACATCAATTATCATTCCTACTATTATAATTAAAGCAATGTATAAAAGGTTATATTCTGCACCATAATAATGTAAATAATAATAAAAACTAATAAGGTTGATGAATCAATATATCACAAAAATCATTTTCAAAAAGAAACGAAAACCGTCATTAACTTTTATTTTTTGACGTTTATACAAAAAAGTCATAAAAATAAAATGAAAAACATTAGCAAAGTTAGTATAACGAATAAGAAAAAACAAATCAAGAAAACTTAAACATTCAATCGTTTGAAACATTCTTATCAAAATTCCAGTCAAAGAACCCGCCGCTATTGAAAGTGTGGTCGTCTTTATGTTTCCAAGCGTGAATATTATGTTTTCTATTATAATCTATTTCATAATCTTCCGGGTTAAAAGTATGAACGTGTTTTCCAGTAAATAAAGTCAAAAAAGTGATAAAAAATATTAAAGTAGTTACAATTTTTTTTCTAAATTCGCTTATATTTTTTGTCATTAAACAACCTTCTTTCGTATTTATATTTTTTCTATATCAAAAAATTTGAAATATTTTTTATATTAAATAAAATATGATAGTCCATTTCAATCATTCTTCCTTAACCATGCCAAAGTGCCCTGACTAAAATCTCTCATTGAATCAATAGGATTATTTATATTATGCTCCTTCTTTTTGCCAAAAAGTCAAGAAACAAAAGGTTATTTTCTTTCAAAAAAAGATAATTCTGCAAATTTCAACCGAACCTTTATTAACTATTTTTAACAAAAGACACCTTTTTATTTAAAGTTTTGTTTATTTTAGTATAATAATAAGGTATAATAAAGTGAAATAATTATTTTCTTCGAAATATAAATATTATTTGACGAAGTAAGAAAGCGATAATAAAGAATTAAATTTATTTTATATTAATTTTTTCATAAAATAAATATACTCATGTTTATATTTATTTGTTTCTTTTGGATTTTGATTCTGATGCTTGTATATTTTATTGAAATATATCATTTTAAATCTGGTTTATTTAAGAATTAAAATTTTTACATTTATTTAATTTTAATCAATGAAACAATATTTTTTATTATGAGTATTTTTTGTATAAATAAAATTAATAGTAACATTGACTTTATTATTTAAATCTTAAATAGATAAATATTCTTACTTACATATTAATAAAGATAAATAAATTGATTATATATTTTTTGTTCAGTATAACATTAAAACCACCAGATATAAAGCAACATTAAGATTAATGGATATTTTATCAAAATTTTATCTTTTTTAATTAAAAAATATTTTTTTAATATAATGAAAGATAATTCTATACTCAACTAAAGTAGGGTATATTATATTTCTTAGGAAAATAAAATTTTTTTATTAAATAGAAAAATTATTATTAATAGAAATAGAGGAAAAAATAAATGAGTATATTATTCACAGATTTAAATTTATTGCCACAAACGGAAAAAGCTTTAGAAGAGTTAAATTTTTCAATTCCTACATCAGTTCAAGCTATGGCAATACCAGAAATGATACAAGGGCATGACATTATTGTTCAATCTCAAACCGGAACAGGGAAAACTTTCGCTTTCGGCATCCCTACCATTGAAAAAATAGATCCAAAATTAGCTAAAACACAATCTTTAATATTGTGCCCTACAAGAGAGTTAGCTTTACAAGTTTCTCAAGAAATTAAAAAATTATTAAAATTTCACAGAGAAATTAGAACAGCAGTAGTTTACGGTGGAGAATCTTACATCAAACAATTCCATCAACTTGATTTAAAGCCGCAAATCATTATCGCTACTCCAGGTAGAATGATCGATCTTTTAGATAGAAAAAAAGTTGATTTATCAGCAGTTAAAATTTTAACTCTTGATGAAGCTGATGAAATGTTAAAAATGGGTTTCCAAGATGCTTTAGAAACTATTTTAAGCCAAATTCCTAAAGAAAAACAAACAGCTTTATTTTCAGCTACTTTGCCTTTTTCCATTAAGAAAATAGCTTCTAAATACCAAAACAACCCTAAAGTATTAAAAGTTTTACAACAAAATATCGCTGTTAAATCGATTGAACAATTTTATTTTATTGTTAAACATTTTGACAAAAGTAAACTTTTAGTTCGTCTTTTAGATCAAAAAAATCCTGAATCAGCAATTATTTTTGCTAATACAAAAAAAGATGTTGATAATATCTTATCTTACTTACAAGAAAGAGATTTTTTAGCTGACGCTATTCACGGCGATTTAAAACAAAACCAAAGACAACACGTAATGAATAGTTTCCGTAAAAAAAATATTAAAATCTTGGTCGCTACCGATGTAGCCGCTAGAGGATTAGATATTGATGACATTAAAATGGTTATTAACTTTGATTTACCGCATGAAGACGAAGTATACGTACACAGAATCGGTAGAACCGGTAGAGCCGGTAAAAAAGGTGTTGCTTACAGTTTAATCAGCGTTCAACAAGTTTCTCAATTGAAAAAATTAGAAAATTATTTAAAAGAAAAAATAACTGCTGTTAATATCCCTTCAATAGAAGAAATTAAACAAGAACAAAATAAATTATTTGAAACTAAAATTTTTGAATTAATCGAACAAAATCCAGAAGAAAACAATAAAGCAGCAACTTTAACAGAAGCTTTATTAGAAAAATTCGATGACAAAACAATTATTAACAATTTATTAAGTCACTTAATGCCTAAAAGTAAAAAATATGAAGAAATAGCTGAACCAAAATCCTTCGGTGGTTTTTCAAGTTACCAAAACACTCGTAACAATTACAGAAATAACAACTTTAGCAGATTCAACAATTCTAACAGTTATGGTTCCGACAACAGAAGAGAAAATTACGGCAGGAAAAGTAATTCTAACTTCTCCAATAATAATAAATTTGGTAGATTTGGCAGCAGAGACCAAATGACCGAATTAACTATTAATTTAGGCAGAGAAGACGGAATTAATCCACCAGTATTTTTAAAAATTTTAAACGATAAATTTAACATTTATGGCAAAAATATCGGAAACATCAAACATCTTTCTAATAAAACTGTTTTTGAAATTTCTGATCGTTTTGTTAAACAAGTTCAATCTAAAGATAATGTTTATTACGAGAAAAAACTTTTACAAATTCAACCTAGATAATAATAAACTCTCTTCTAATTTACTAAAAGATTTTATTTTATCGCAATATTTAAACCAATTTGTTATAAAAAAACAAATTGGTTTTTTTATTTCATTAAGGAGGATTTTTTTGCTCTTTTGATTTATTTATCAAAAAAAGATTTTTATCTAAAACAAAAAAAGACAAAACTTGGAATTGATAGAAAGTTTTGTCTTTTTATTATAAAGATATCTAATGTGATTTAGTTTAGTTTTAATGGATTTTTTATTGTTGAGATTTTTTTACTATTTTTGATCACATAATAAATAATTCATATCTTTTTCGTAAATTTTTCTCTCTTTGTAAAGCTTGTTTATGACATTTAACAATTTATCATTTGAAGGTAAAGTTTTTCCAGTTATTTTTTCAGTTAAGTCTTGCTGCCCCTTACCTTTTAAATTTTCGGGAGACGAAATGGAACTTTCAAATAATTTTAAAGCTTCATCATAAGAATGGTTCACTATTTTTTTAATCCATTTTTGCGTTTCAGACTCCATTTTAGAATTAAAAACCATTAAAGGTATTTTGTTGCTAGAACTTGAAGCATTAGAATCAGGTAACATTCCGTATTTCGTCACCATTTGAGACGCTAATGAATAAGCTTTTTTATAATCATCGCTAGCTCCTACGCTAAACTGTCCGTCTCCGTAAAAAAATTCTTCTGCAATTCTTCCTCCTAATGATATTTGAATGCTTTTTTCTAAATCTTTTTTAGTAGGAAAATTACTCGCTTTTTTAGGTAAAATCAAAGTATAACCGTCAGCTTGTCCTCTACGTTCGATAGTTACACGAACAACTTTACGATCTAATTTATGAGCTAATATAGCATGCCCCATTTCATGGATAGCAACTCTTACTTTATCTTCTTCGTTTAATTCATTTGTAGAAATAGGACCTAAAAGAACTTCGTCCATTAAATTATATATTTCTTCATTAGTAACTTCTGAAGATGCAGTTTTTTTCTTTTCATTTTCAAGTTCTTTAACTTTTTTAGCTAGTGAATCAATTTGAGCCGCACTGAAACCGAATAGATGAATTGTTTCGGCAATTTCTTTAATTCTTTGATCTAGACTTTTTTTGTTTTCTTGGGAAAACATTTTCAAACCAGACCTTTTCAAACTACCTTCTAATAATTTTTCAGTAGTTTTTAAATCCGGCAAACCCATATATATGTGTTTGCCTAAGCGACCTTGTCTCGTTAAAGCATCATCTAAAAGGTCAAATCTATTAGTAGCCCCAATAATAATGGCTTGCGGTTCGTTTTTATTTTTATTAAAACCGTCTAAATTGGCTAATAAAGCGTTTAAAGTAGATTCATGTTCTGAATGGTTATTATCATTGCTTTTACTTCTTGCTCTACCGATGGTTTCTATTTCATCAATAAAAATAAAATAAGTGTTCTTATTGTCTTTAATCGCTTTTTCTTTCGCTGTTTTAAAAAGATTTCTGATTCGAGAAGCTCCTACGCCAACGTATTTTTCGACAAAATCTGAACCAGTTGCGGAATAAATAGGACTTATACCTTTCAACTCTCCTGCTAAAGTTTTTGCCAAAAAAGTCTTACCTGTTCCTGGCGGTCCATAAAGTATAACTCCTCTTTCTGCTTCGCCTTTTTTAGGATTTTTAGCATATTCCACTAATTTTTTTAATTCGTTTTTTTCGTTTGCATAACCATAAAAATCTTCAAATGTTTTATCATAAGTTTTGATCAATTTATCTTTAGTCCATGAATTTTCTTCTTTATTTGACGTAGTATCATCGCCCGACATTATTGTTTTTGTTATTATGAAGCAAAAAACACCGATAATTAACAAAACATTCAATAAGATGCTAGTGATATTTTTGATAATGTTGAGCCAATCTTTCTTTTTATGAGGATTTTTGTTAGGATGGTTTTGCTCAAAATGCAAAAACTCATCAAAATTATTAAAATTTTGCGTCATAAATGCAATAAACTCCTTTTAAATTTTATTTTTTAATAAAAAAATTGCGTCACTGTTTGAATTTTTCTAAATATTAATTTCTTTTTGGAAACATTTTTTTAATAAAGTCTAAAATGTTTTAACAAAAAAAGTTAATAATTTATGAATTAATAATAATATAATAACATATTTTAACCGATTATCAAACAATATTATTGAGGAAAATTTATTTATTTTTATTAAGAAATTAAAAAAAGAGCCGTTATCTCTCAAAGAGAAACGGCCAGGAAAAATATTTTTTTGCAATTAATAGCGGCGTTTTTGATTTTTATTCGCAGAATTAATTAAAATATATAACATCATTAAAGTTAAAAAGATAATATAAAAATTATGTTTAATCCAAGCATACATTTCAGAAGAATGAGTATTTTTAATACGATAATTTTTGATAAAATCATATATTTCTTGTTGAATTTTCTTTTCGGTAACATCTGGTTGTTGTGATTCTTTTTGCGCTACTAAAAAAGCCCCTTTAGAAATTAATTCGATGGTTTCGGTGTTAGGTTGTTCTTCTAAAATATGATCGATTAAAATGCATTTATGCACCGTTGCGGATACTTTTTCTTTTAACCTTTCTTCAAAATTATTTTCATATGTATTTATTTCTTGTTGCAAAAGATCCACTATTTCTTCTAAAGAACAATTGGTAAAAAATAAATTTTTCTTAACTTTGTTTTGTAGAAGCGTTATTAAAGAGTTTTTTTCATACTCCACTATCTCAATATGCAATTTAGGGTATATTGTTTGCCATATTTGATAAAAAAGTCTACCTATTAATAAAGCGGAATTGTCTTTAATATTGGATTTGACTTCGTCTAAAGAAATATGGTTTTTTCTTTTCATTAAATTCACTAATTCGTTATAAACTTCTTTTTTTAAATCTATTTGGAAATACTTGATCTGTTGAGAAGTGAAAAGCATATTATTTAATTTTAATTCTTCAATAATACGGTCTATTTGTTGTTCTAATATTTGTTTTTTGTTAACTTCTAAATAAGTTTTAGTTTCTGACAGGAGTGCGAATTGCAGTTTCTCTAAAGTCAAAATATGAGGAGAAAATATTAAAAAATCCAATTTATCAGCAATTATCTTTTTAATTTCTAATTTATCTTTTTCTTCGATTAAAAGATTTTGAGCTACTATTTGACTAAAAACATTATTTATTAAAGGTTGTTTAATGTTTTCATCTAAAAATTTCAAAATAAATTGTTCTATTTCTGCTTCGTTATTATCGATTTCTCTAGCTTTTTGTAAGATTTGCGTTTGAAAAAAAGCATCACCTCTTAAAAAAGGATATTTATAGCAAAATTTATCTATTAACATGTGTGCTGTTTGTTGATTGATTTTTAATTTTTCATAGTCCCAAATTAAATAAATCTGATGAACTTTTTTCATACCCGTTTTTAAAATTTCTTCTAAGCTGTCAATTTTTTGAATTTCTGAACGTCTTTTGGTGGAGTCTGTATTTTCCTTATCTTCAAAATAAACACCTAATAAACCTTCTGGCAAAGGGTTTTCATCATTATATGTTTTTTTGATTTTGTCTTTATCATCTGAAAAGGAAATACTGTCTATTTCGTTGCTTAGATATTTATTATAACCGGCTTTTTTATATTTTTGATAATGATTATTGATTAAATCAAAATATTTCTTTTCAGAAAAGGAGAAAGGACTATCTTTGAAAAGATGTTTCAAAAGAATGTTTTTATATTCTTTCATTGTCGATAAAAAAGCCATATCAGGTTTGTCATGGGCATGTTTCTCCCAATCTACTAAAGTTTCTGATTGTGAAATTCTATCGAAAGCTAATTGTAAATCAATAGGTAAAATGTTTAAATGGCGATGTATTTCAATAGCTATCCCTGCCGCTTGGTCTAAAATTTCAATGATTTTTCTTGGTGATTTTAAAAAATTATTATCGAATTTACAAATCTGTTCCATAATTTTTTCTAAATATTTATAAGCACGAACATCTAATTTATAATTTTTAGAAATCATTTTAACAAAAGTTTTCAACTCTTCTTCTTTCCAATAATCTATTTCAATCAGTTTATTAAAACGACTTAAAACGGCGATATCTATTTCATCTTTAAAGTTGGTGGCCGCTATAATAAAAACAGTTTTATCAGGATCTGTATAAATACCTTCGATTTGTGATAAAAAAGAGGAAATCATATTCCCATGGTCTGAAGTTAAACCATCAGTATTACGTTTTCTAAAAATACTTTCACACTCGTCTATAAAAATAATACATGGAGAATGTTTGCGCGCTTCTTCGAAAAGATTTTCTATAATTCTCGGTCCTTCTCCTACATAACTTCGGGAAAAATCTGCAGAAGTAACAGCGTAAAAAGGTAAGCCTGATTCTTTGGCAAAAGCTTCAGCTAAATATGTTTTACCTGTGCCTGGCGGTCCGTACAACAAAACTCCTCTAGGTTGTTTTTTAACGCCCATGTTTTTATATTCTTCAGGACTCTTTAAATAAGATAAACTTTCTAAAAGTTGTTCTTTTTCCTTTTCCATTCCGATAACATCTTTAAAACTGTGTAAACGAGTAGTATCTTTTAAAAATCTCGCAGTTGCTGTTTCTGTTTGTGTTAATTTGATTCTTTCTTTGGCTTCATCTTTTAATTCTTTTTTTGTTAATTCAAGTATTTCTTGATATTTGCCCACAATAAATTGATCGCTTTTTTCTTTTTGTTTTTGTGAATTTTCAATGATAGTTTCTAATCTATCTAAAGTATTATCATAAAATTCTTTCAAATATTTAAATTCTTGATCGTGTTTTTTTAACTTTTTTTCTTGTTCTTGAATGTTAAAATAAGCAGTTCTTAATTGTTCTTTAGTTTTGTCTAGTTGTGATTGATTCTCTTTTAAAATATTTTTTTGATGATTGATGGTTATTTGCAAAGAATGTTTCTCTTTTTTACTTAAAGTTTGAAGAGTTTGAATTTCTGTTTCTTTTAGTAATAATTCTTCTTCTAAGTTATTTTTATCTCTTTGCAATTTTTGGATGGATTGTTCTTGTTGCTTTAAGTCTTTTTTTTGAGTTTCAATATCACTCATTAAAATTTTTATTTCTGCATTTAATTTATTTTTGTCTTTTTCTAAGAGATTATTTTGTTTTTCTCCATCTCTTAATTGGGTTTGCTTTTGTTCTAATTCAATATTTTTGTTTTGAATTTCTTCTGATTTTTGATCTATTTTAGCAATTTGTTCTGTAATTTGTTTTTTTAGTTCATCAATATCATTTTGCCTTTGGTCTAATTGTTGTTGATAATCTTGGATGGTTTTTTTAAGTTTTTCTATCTCTTTTTGAGATGAATCTAATTTATTTTTAGTTTGGTTTAATTGGTTTTGATTTTCTTGTAAAAGAATTTTTTGATGATTAATTGACTCTTGTAAAAGTTGTTTTTCTTGTTGGTTTAAAATTTGAAGAAATTTAATTTCTTGTTCTTTGGAAGATAAAAGACTTTCCAAAGTAGTTTTATCTGTTTGTAGTTCTTCTATGGATGCTTCTTGTTGAGATAACTTATTTTTAAAAGAATCGATATCACTAATTAAATCCTTGATTTCGTTTTGTAATCGGTTTTTGTCTTGTTCTAAAAGATTATTTTCTTTTTCTCCTTGGACTAATCGCTCTTGTTTGCTTTCTAATTCTTGGACTTTTTGTTTAATTATTTCATTATTTATACTTATTTCGTCGTTTTTAGCCTTTATTGCATTTTGTAAGGTTATAATTTTTTCTTGTTGTTGGTCTAATTGTTGTTGATAATCTTGGATGGTTTTTTTAAGCTTGTCTATTTCTTTTTGAGAATTCTCTAATCGGTCTTGAATATCGTTTAATTGGTTTTGTTGTTCTGCTAAAAGATTTTTTTGTTGATCAATAACACCTAATAAAGATTGTTTTTCGTTTTGACTTAAATTTTGATGATGTTTAATTTCTTCTTCTTTAGATAACAATTGTCCCTCTAAAACAGTTTTATCTGTTTGCAACTCTTGAATAGATTTTTTTTGTTGCGATAGCGTTTCTCTTTGAGAATTGATATCACGGATTAAATCGTTTATTTCATTAGTTAAACAGTTTTTTTCTTCTTCTAAAAGAGTATTTTTTTGTTCTTTTTGGGCTAATTCAGCTTGTTTATCCTCTAAAGCTTGCACTTTTTGTTTAATTGTTGTATTATTGCGTTTAATTTCTTCGCTTTTATCCTTTATTTGGTTTTTTAAGTCAACAATAGCTTCTTCTTTTTGTGCAATTTGTTCTTTATATTCTTTAATTATTACATTAAGTTTTGCAATCTTTTTTTGGGCAGAACTTAATTGTTCTTGCATTTCGTCTAATTGTCTTTGATTGTCCACTAAAATACTTTTTTGATAATCAATGGTTCCTATTAACGTTTGTTTTTCGTATTGACTTAAAGTTTGATGGGATTCGATTTCTTGTTTTTTGGATAACAACTGTTTTTCTAAAACCGTCTTATCTTTTTGCAGTTGTTGCATGGTCAATGCTTGTTGCGATAACACTTCCATTTGAACATCAATATTACGGTTCAAATCTTTTATTTCGTTATTTAAGCGATTTTTATCCTCTTCTAAAAGATTATTTTCTTTTTCTCTTTTGTTTAATTCCTTGTTTTTATCGTTTAATTCGTTTATTTTTTGTTGGATTAATTCATCTTTGGCGGTAATATCGTTTTTTTGATTAAAAATTTGCGTTCTTAAAGATAGGATGTCTTCTTTATGTTTATCCAACTTATTTTGTTGTTCTTGCATTAACAAATTAAGCCTTTCGACGGTTGTTTGAGTTGAACTCAATTGTTCTTGCATTTTGTCTCCTTTATTTTTTTATTTCTTTTGGTGTCCTTACCAATAATTGTGTGTTTTTTCAAATAAAAAACCCTTTTT